>NZ_JABXGF010000170.1:0-264 GCF_025407985.1 Curtobacterium sp. C2H10
TCGAAGGCGTCAAGATCCGGCTGTAATGAGGCAATCTTCAGCGTGCCACCGGGCTGCGGCGCAGCCTCTTCGGCAAACGCCGGAACCATTGCGCTAGTGATGAAGGCAACAAAAAGGGCCTGGCCCATCAGGGGCCAACGAATGCTGTGCATCAAAAAATCTCCAGAAAAAGTTAGAAGAAAATTCCCGACCAGGGATGTTCATGACAGGCCAGCAAGCGCGTCAAACGCGCGGTGGACTGCGAGTGGTGAGGCTGAATACGGC
>NZ_JABXGF010000171.1:0-264 GCF_025407985.1 Curtobacterium sp. C2H10
GGGCGTGGCTCAGCTAAACCTGTTTGACGATAATGCACCGCGGAAAAATAGCGAAAAGTTGATGGAGGTCCTGGATCACCTGAATGCGAAGAACGGGAAGGGGGCTTTGTATTTTGCAGGCCAGGGTATCCAGACCGCCTGGCAGATGAAACGGGAGATGCTTTCTCCGCGTTATACCACCAGATACAGCGATCTGCTACGCGTCAGATAATAGGTTTAATTGAGAGAGCCTGGCGAGTCAAAATTGTTGGTATACTATGTGCG
>NZ_JABXGF010000172.1:0-263 GCF_025407985.1 Curtobacterium sp. C2H10
AGTTAAAGCACTGGAACCACAGTTCGGCGTGTTCGAATCCGGCCTTGCGCAGCCGTGCTTTATGGGTTTCTACCGAGTCGGTGAGCATAACGTTTTCCAGCATGCTGCGCTTCTGGCTGATTTCCAGCTCGCTGTAGCCGTTGGCGCGCTTAAAGTCGTGATGCATGTTAAACAGCAGTTCGCCGACGTTGGCATCTTCAAAGCTGAATTTTTCCGACAGCACCAGCGCGCCGCCCGGGTTCAGCCCCTGATAGACCTTATCC
>NZ_JABXGF010000173.1:0-262 GCF_025407985.1 Curtobacterium sp. C2H10
GTCGTGAACTGCGTGAAGGCGCGCCGCGATTGCAGCACGCCGTTACGCCGGAGGAAAGGGAAGCTCTTCGTCTTGCGGGTGAAGCCGTTGCTTCCGCGGCGGTTTGCCTGATGAGCGGGCATCACGATTGTCCGTCTTACATTGCGGTTAACGTAGAGACGCTAGAACGCTGCCTGGCGGGCTTGTCGCTAAACATTCATAAACTGAATGCATCAGCGCCAACGACCCGCGTCTGAACTCAGGGGGGCACGCCCCCCTGCTT
>NZ_JABXGF010000174.1:0-262 GCF_025407985.1 Curtobacterium sp. C2H10
GGGGAGAACCCGCGCATGATGTTACCGATTTCGGCAAACGCCTCCTCCCACGCGATGGGCTGGTAGGTATCGCTGATAATGTCGTATTTCATCGGATGAGTGAGCCGGCCGCTGTTTTCCAGCTCAAAGTCGCTTTGCTGCCAAAGCTCGCTCAGCGTGTGGCGGGCAAAGAACGCCGGCGAGGCTTTTTTGCCGGTGGTTTCCCAGGAGACGGCCTTGACGCCGTTTTCGCACAGCTCCATCACCGAGCGGTGCTCCGGCT
>NZ_JABXGF010000175.1:0-262 GCF_025407985.1 Curtobacterium sp. C2H10
TAGCTACTCTGATTCCGCGGAGATGCTCAGCGGCAACAGCGATCTCAACGAAAAGCTGCGCCAGCGTCTGGAGCAGGCGGAGGGCGAACGCAGCCGGGCTCGTGACGCCACGCGTACGCATACCGCGCAGCTCAACCAGTACAACCAGGTTCTGGCCTCGCTGAAAAGCTCGTATGACACCAAAAAAGAGCTGCTGGGCGATCTGTATAAAGAGCTGCAGGATATCGGCGTGCGCGCCGATAGCGGGGCGGAAGAGCGCGCC
>NZ_JABXGF010000176.1:0-262 GCF_025407985.1 Curtobacterium sp. C2H10
ACATTACGCCGCCCTACCGGTCAAACTGGCACACCCACATACACAGGACAGAGGTTATGTTCAGGCAGTTAAAGAAAACGCTGGTGGCAACCGTGATAGCGTCGCTGACGCTGGGTTCGATTTTACCTGCTTTTGCTGACTCCGCAGATACCCTGCCGGATATGGGGACCTCTGCAGGAAGCACGCTTTCCATCGGTCAGGAAATGCAGATGGGGGATTACTACGTTCGCCAGCTCCGCGGCAGCGCTCCGCTGATCAACGA
>NZ_JABXGF010000177.1:0-262 GCF_025407985.1 Curtobacterium sp. C2H10
GAATTAAAACAGTCCAAAATAGACTTACGCTACGCTGAACAAAAGATTGATAAAGCGGAAAAGAGAGCCGCCGCCGCCGAGAATAATGCCAGCCAGGCCCGGCAGCGCCTGCTGACCGTTGAGCAAGAAACGGATCGCGATATTGCTTCAATAAAAAATAAGTCGCTTAACCAGGACCCGGCTGAAATTAAAATCGGCGGCTATGCCCGCACCGGGATCCTCACCGGAAAGCAAGGGGCCACCAGCACCGTCGGCCCTTCCC
>NZ_JABXGF010000178.1:0-262 GCF_025407985.1 Curtobacterium sp. C2H10
TAGGTGGGTCGAGCACGACAACAACAAAGAAGAGATCATCATGCAGAAGAACGACAAGACGTTCATGACGGTCGCCATGACCGATGTGGAGGAAGAGGATGGTGCCGAGATGAGGATGACGATGAGGGAGAACAGGAACGCGAAGTTGATGAAGTCGAATACGTAGTACGAGAACACCTAGGAGGTGGGCGACGAGGAGAGCAGGCAGTTCAGGACCAGGGTGGAGAAGTAGAGGTAGGGCTAGAACAACAAGGTACAAGGG
>NZ_JABXGF010000179.1:0-261 GCF_025407985.1 Curtobacterium sp. C2H10
TTCCGTGACCAGCGAGTCTAGGTCCACCTGTCCCGACGCGGTCAGCTCGATCGGCACCGGCCACGTGCCGGTGTACGAGAAGACCCCGGTGACGGTGACCTGGAGGTTCTGGATGTGCTCGACCGACAGCGTCATCTCGGAGTTGCCGAGCCCCACGAGGACGGCGACCTCGGCCGGTTCGACGGCCTTGATGTCGTCGGAGACAGCTCGCGGTGCTGCACTAGCGTCGGTCAAGGCATCGTACGGCGGCTGGTCAGTCGG
>NZ_JABXGF010000017.1:0-57432 GCF_025407985.1 Curtobacterium sp. C2H10
GGCCGGCTGCGTGCTCGGCGCGGGCGCGGTGGTCGACCCCGCGGCCGGGAGCGACTCCGGCCCGGCCTGGTGCCCGCCGGCGTCCCCGACGCCGATGCGTCGCTCGAGTCGCTCGACCCGGGCGAGGGCACCGCGCTGGGTGTCGTCGGCCTCGGGCACGAGCATCCGCGCGGTCATGAGTTCGAGGTGCAGCCGCGGCGAGGTCGCCCCGGTCATGTCCGTCAGCGCCCGGTTCGCGATGTCCGCCGCACGCGAGAGCCCGGTCGCACCGAAGACACCGGCCTGCCGGGTCATCGTGTCGAGCTCTTCCGGCGAGACGCCCCGGAGCACGGCCGCGGCGCTCTCGTTGGTGGCGGCCACGACGATGAGGTCACGGAGGCGCTCGAGGAGGTCCTCGACGAAGCGACGAGGGTCCTGCCCGGTCTGCACGACCCGGTCGATGGCGGCGAACGCCGATGCCGGGTCGGCCACGGCGAGCGCGTCGACCACGTCGTCGAGCAGTGCGGCGTCGGTGTAGCCGAGGAGCGCGACGGCCCGCTCGTACGCGATCGCCCCGTCCTCGCTGCCGGCCATGAGCTGGTCGAGCAGCGACAGGGTGTCACGGACGGAACCACCGCCGGCGCGGACGACCAGGGGCAGCACGCCGGGCGCGACCGAGACCGATTCCTGCTGGCAGAGCTGCTCGACGTACTCGAGCATCGCGGCCGGCGGGACGAGGCGGAACGGGTAGTGGTGGGTGCGCGACCGGATGGTGCCGATGACCTTCTCGGGCTCGGTCGTCGCGAAGATGAACTTGACGTGCTCCGGCGGTTCCTCGACCAGCTTGAGCAGCGCGTTGAAGCCCTGCGGCGTCACCATGTGCGCCTCGTCGAGGATGAAGATCTTGTAGCGGTCGCGTGCCGGGGCGAACACGGCGCGGTCGCGCAGGTCACGGGCGTCGTCGACACCGTTGTGGCTGGCGGCGTCGATCTCGATCACGTCGAGCGATCCCCCACCGCCGCGTGCCAGTTCGACGCAGCTCGGGCAGACGCCGCACGGGGTGTCGGTGGGGCCCTCGGCGCAGTTCAGGCAGCGCGCGAGGATGCGCGCTGATGTCGTCTTGCCGCAGCCGCGCGGCCCGCTGAACAGGTAGGCGTGGTTGACCCGGTTCGTGCGCAGGGCCGTCCGGAGGGGATCGGTGACCTGCGACTGTCCGATCAGCTCGGCGAAGTTCTCGGGCCGGTAACGGCGATACAGGGCGGTGACCACGCCCCAAGGGTAGCCGGGACGACCGACACCCGATGGTCGGACCGGACCACCTGTGGGAAGTGGGCGGCGGGCGCGTGACGAACCGCGCCTCCCGTCCGTGCAGACGACGGGACGGGAGGCGCGGTTCGTGCGTGCGACGGACTCAGACGCGTCCGCGGCGGCGGAGGCCGCGGGCGAGCCGCGACAGGCCCAGCAGGAGGAAGCCGAGCACCACGAGGCCACCCGCTGCCCCGGCGAGCGGCGCCACGTCGGCGCCGGTGAACGCGAGCCCACCGGACCCGGAACCGGTCCCGCTCCCGCTCCCGCTCCCGGACCCGTTGCCGCCGGTCCCGGGCGCGCCCGGCGTCCCGGGCGTCCCGGGCGTCCCGGGCGTCCCGGGCGTCCCGGGTGTCCCAGGCGTTCCGGGGCCACCCGGCACCGCGGCGTCGACCACGACCGCGACCGACTGCACGGCCGACGTCGCACCCGCCACCGTCTGCGTCACGTGGATGGTGTGCTGCCCCACCGCGAGTCGCAGGACGACCGACCAGGTGCCGTCCTCGGCCGCCGTCGTCGTGACGGGCGTGCCGTCGTCGGCGACGACCGTGACGGTCGCTCCCGGCTCGGCGGTCCCGGTGACCCGCCAGTCGACGGTCCCGGCGGCCGAGGCCGTCTGGTGCGCGCCCGGCGTGGGCGAGGTGACCGCGAGCGGCTCCACCGCGTCGACCACGATCGGGACCGGCTGCGAGACCGTCGTCGTGCCGTTGACGGACTGCGACGCCTCGATGGTCCACTCCCCCTCGGGGACGCGGTCGAACGTGACGCTCCAGTCGCCGTCGGCGTCCGCCGTCGTGGTGCGGACCTGCCCGTTCGACAGGCGCACCGTGACGAGCGCTCCCGGTGTGGCGTGCCCGGTCACGGTGAAGCTGCCGGTGTCACCGGTGCCCGTCGCGGGGATGAGCTGGCCGGGGACCGGGCTCGTGATGGTCACGTCGGTCGGCTGGGCGACCACGACCCGCACGGTGCTCGTCACCGGGTCGGAGGTCACGCCGCCGACGGTCTCGGTGACCGACACGGTGTGGGTGCCCGGCGGGACCCGGGTGACGGTGACGGTCCACGAACCGTCTCCACCCGCGGTCGTCGTCGCGGTCCGGCCGTCGATGTCGACGGAGACCGTGGCGCCCGGCTCGGCGGTGCCGCTGACCGGGATCGACGTCGTGGCACCGGTGGTCGGGACGACCTGGCCGTCGGTCGGGCTGGTGACCCGGACCGGTGCGGCCGCGGCGACGGAGAACCCGACCTGCGGGGCGTTCGTCGTTGTCCCGCCGACCGTCTGCGCGGCGGCGATCGTGTGCGGGCCGGTGCCGACGTCCGGCACGGTGACGGCCCACTCGCCGTCGCCGTCCGCCGTCGTCGTGACCGGGGCCCCGCCGTCGACGCGGACCGAGACGGCCGCGTTCGGGGCGGAGACACCGGTGACCCGGACGTCCGTGGAGCCGCCGAGCACGCGGTAGGCGGTGCCGTTCTCCGGGGAGGTGACGACGATCGTGTCCACCGCGGCGACCTCCACCGTCAGGTCGCGCTCGATCGGCGACGACGTCGTGCCGTTCACGACCTGCGTGACGACGATCGTGTGGTCGCCGGCATCGAGACCGGTGAGCTCGGTCGACCAGCGGCCGTCCGGGCCGACCGGGACCTGGACGGGGTCGCCGTCGTCGGTCACGATCCGCACGGTGCCGCCGGGCTGCCCCTGGCCGCTGACCGGGACGCTCGCGGTCGTGGTGCCGGCCGGCACGGTCACGGTGTCGCCGTCCGCCGGCGTGTCGACCGTCAGCGCTGCACCCGCGGCGACCGTGAAGGTCGTCGAGACCGGCGCCGAGGTCGATCCCTCGACCGTCTGGGTGGCACGGACGGTGTGCTCGCCGGTGCCGAGGCCCTCGAAGTCGACGGACCAGGTGCCGGCGGCGGTCGCCGTCACGGTCCGGGGGTCGCCCCCGTCGACCGCCACCCGGACGGACGCCAGCGGCTCGGCGGCGCCGTTCGCGGTCACGGTCGCGATCGAGTCCTGCTGCGCGACGCGCACGGTCGACCCGTTCGCCGGGGTGGCGATCGTGATCGGGTCCGCGACGAGCACCCGGATGCCGACGGTGACCGGGGCGGAGACGGTGTCACCGATCCGCTGCGTGACGCTGACCGTCGGGGTGCCCGCGGGCACGTCGGGCACCGAGACGCTCCAGTTGCCGTCGGTGTCCGCGGTGGTGAACTCGCTGCGTCCGCCGCCGAGGTCGACCACGACGGTCGCACCGGGCTCCGCCGTCCCGCTGACGTCGACCGTGGTGGTCGCGCCCTCGCCGGCGACGGTGTACTCCTGGCCTGCCGTCGGCTCGGCGATCTCGACCGGGGCGCCCGCCTCGATGACGAAGGTCTGCTCGACCGGGGTGGTGGAGGTGGACCCGTCGACCGTCTGCGTGACGCTGACGTCGTGCGTGTCGACGCCGAGGTCCGGCACGTCGACGCTCCACGCGCCGTCGTCACCGGCGGTGACCTCGACGGGGTCGCGGTCGTCGACGGTGACCGTGACGGTGGCGCCCGGCTGGGCGTCACCGGCGATCGTCACCGTGGTGGTGGCGTCGCCGTCCGCAACGGTGATCGGGTCCTCGCCGGGCTGGCGGACGGTCAGGTCGGCCGCGGCGACGACGGACACCGGTCGTGCGACCGCCGCGCTCGTCGTCCCGTTCACGGCCTGGGTGACCTCCGCCGTCCACGAACCGGTGGGCACGTCCTCGACCGTCGTGGCCCAGTCCCCGTCGGCGTCGACCCGTGCCGTCGCGGTCCCGCCGTCACCGAGGTCGACCGTGACGGTCGCCCCGGGCTGGCCGGTGCCGGCGAACCGCACGTCGGTCGTGGCGTCGTCGTCGGCCAGCGTCACGGAGGTGGCCCCGGCCGGGGTCGTCACCGTGAGCGGCGCACCGGCGCGGACCGACACCGCCGCGGTGACGGGTGCCGACGTCTGCCCGCCGACGACCTGCGTCGCGCGGACCGTGTAGTCGCCGACCGGGACGTCCGCGAACGTGGTCTCCCAGGTGCCGTCGGCAGCGGCGGTCACCTCGTCGGAGTCGCCGTTCGACAGCGTCACCGTGACGGTGGCCCCGCCCTGTGCCCGGCCCGCGGCCCGCACGTCGGCCGTGCCGGCCGCGTCGGCGACCGTCAGGACGGCGCCGTTCGTCGGAGCGGTCACGGAGAGCGCGGTCCCGGCACGGACGGTGACGGTCTGTGCGGGACTGGAGGCGCTGGTCCCGCCGACCGTCTGGGTCGCGGTGAGCGTCGGGTCACCGACACCGACCCCGCCGAACGTGACCGTCCAGTCGCCGTCGCCGTCCGCGGTGGTGGTCGCCTCGTCGTCGCCGAGTCGCACCGTGACCGGAGCGTTCGGCTCGGCCGTCCCGGTGACCGTGACGTCACGCGTCGCGTCGGCGTCCGGGACGAGCAGCACGGCGTCGGCGGCCGGGGTCGTCACCGTGACCGCGTCCGCGGCCTCGATCGTGACGGTGCGCGTCGCCGGGTCGGAGACGGCCGGGGACGAGACCGTCCCGGGCAGCGTCTGCGTCACCGACACCGGGTGCTCGCCGACGGCGAGGTCCGGGAAGGTCACCGACCAGGTGCCGTCCGGGGCGACCGTCGTCCGCTGGTCGTCCTCGCCGGTCGTGCTCGCGGTCACCGCGGCGCCGGGCTGGCCGGTGCCGGAGACCGTCACGTCACGTCGGACGTCGTCGCCCGCGACCGTGATCGGCGCCGTGCCGGGGGCGGTGATCGCGAGCTGCGCGGCCGTGACGACCTGGAACGTGGTCGGGATCGCGGTGGTGACCACGCCCTCGACGCTCTGGCTCGCGTTCACCGTGTACGTGCCGGTGGGTGCGAGACCGGTGGCGTCGACGCTCCACACGCCGTCGCCGTCGGCCGTGGTGGTGAACTGCGTGTCCGGGCCGAGCGAGACGGTGATGTCCGCGTCCGGCTCCGAGGTGCCGGAGATCGGGACGGTCGCGGTCGCGTCGCCGTCGACGACGACGAAGCGCGAACCGACGGCCGGCGAGTCGATCGCGACGGCGGTCCCCGGCACGACGGTGAAGTCGCGCGTCACCGTGGGTCCGGTCGTGCCGTTCACGGTCTGCACGGCGGTGACGGTGTGGTCGCCGATGCCGAGCTGCGTCGGGTCGGTCGCCCAGTTGCCGGAGCCGTCGGCGACGACGTCGACCGGGTCGCCGTCGTCGACCGTGACCCGCACGCTCGCACCCGGCTCGGCGGTGCCGCGCACGACGACGCCGATCTGGCCGCCCGCTGCTGCGGGGACCTCCTGCGCGTCCGTCGGCGACTCGATCACCAGGTCGTCGCCGACCGCGATCGCGAAGTCCCGGTCGACGGCTGCGGACGTCTGCCCGCCGACCGTCTGCGTGACGCTCGCGGTGTGGTCGCCCGTGCCGACGTCCGGCAGCGTCACCGACCACGCACCGTCGTCGCCGGCGGTCGTGGTGACCGGGTCGCCCGTCCCGTCGAGGACGACGCTGATGCCGGCGCCCGGCTGCGCGGTGCCCGAGACGACGACGTCGATCGTCGAGTCGTCGGCCGCGACGTCGGTCGTGCTGTCCTGGGTCGGCGATGTCACGGCGAGCGCCGCGCCGGCGACGACCGTCACGACCTGGCGGACGGCCGGCGAGGTGGTCCCGCCCACGGTCTGCGTCGCCTGGATCGTGTACCGGCCGACCGGGACGTCCTGGACCGTGGCGGTCCAGTCCCCGTCGCCGTTCGCGGTCGCGGTGGCGGTCAGCCCGCCGCCGAGCGAGATCGCGACGTCGGCGCCGGGCTCGGCGGTGCCGGTCACGTCGAGGTCGGTCGTCGTGTCCGCGTCGAGCACGGTGACGGTGGCACCGGGGGCCGGAGCGGTGATCGCGATCGGGTCACCGGCGGCGACGGTGAAGTCGCTCGTCACGGGGCCGGAGGTCGTCCCGCCCACGGTCTGCCGAGCGGTCGCGGTGCGGTCGCCGACCGGGACGCCCTGGAAGGTCGCCTCCCAGTCGCCGTCGCCGGTCGCGGTCACCGTCGCGGTGAAGGACCCGCCGATGCCGACCGTGACCTGCGCGTTCGGTGCGGCGGTGCCGGACACCGTGACGGGCGTGGTCGAGGTCGGGTCCGCGACGGTGATCGTGCTGCCGTCCTCGGGCGCGTCGATCGTCAGCGCCGGGGCGGCCGTGACCGTGAAGGCACGTGTCACGGGGGCACTCGTCGAGGACCCGACGGTCTGCGTCACCTGGGCGGAGTACGACCCCGCAGGGACACCCGTCACCGTCGTCGACCAGGTACCGCCGGCGTTCGCCGTGGTCGTGGCCGTGCGGCCGCCACCGAGGTCGACGTCGACCCGGGCGCCGGGCTGCGCCGAACCGGAGAACGGCACGTCCCGGGTGGTGCCGGCGAGCGGGAAGTCCTGGCCGGCCGTCGGGCTGTCGACCGTGAGGCCGGCTGCGGCGACGACCCGGAAGGCCCGGGTCACGGGCGCCGAGGTGGTGTCCCCGACGGTCTGCGTCACGCTCGCGGTCGGTTCGCCGATCGGGACGTCCGGCACCGTGATGCTCCACGCGCCGCTCGCGTTCGCCGTGCCGGTCGCGGTGAGGCCGCCACCGAGGTCGACGTCGATGCGGGCGTTCGCGGTCGCGGTGCCGGTCAGGGTCACCGGCGCGGTGGTGCCGGTGGTCGTGAAGGTCTGCCCCGCGGTCGGCGTCGAGATGGTCAGGGCCTGCTGCGCGACGACCGAGAACTGCTGCGTGGCCGAGCCCGCCGCTGCTCCCCCGACGGTCTGGGTCGCGGTCGCGGTGTACGAGCCGGTCGGCACGTTCGCCACCGAGGTGGTCCACGTCCCGTTGGCCGCCACGGTCGCGGTGCCCGTCCGGCCGCCGCCGAGGGTCACGGCGATCGTGGCTCCGGGTTCGCCGGCGCCGCTGACGGTGACGCTGCGGGTGGCGGACGCCGTCGGCACGCTGAACACCTGGTTCGCGGTCGGTGCCGTGATCGTCGGCGCGACGAAGGCCGAGGCCCGCACGGTCGACGTGGCGAGGTCGACGGTGGCGACGTTCGCCCCCGGCAGGATCGACAGCCGCAGGGCGTGCACGCTCCGCGAGCCGGGGTCGTACCCGCGGCCGTCGCGGAACCCGGTCGTGGTGTCCTGCGCGTTGACGGTGAGGTCGACGACTTGGCGGAGGAGCAGGACGACCGGCGACAGCAGCGTCGCCACGGCCGTGGTCGTGGTCGTCAGGGTGGTGCCGAGCTGCGTGAGGGCGGTCCCGCCGATGATGGGCCGGAGCGCGGTCTGCAGGGTCGGGACGACGATGCCGGAGACGACCGGCGCGAGCACGGTGCCGAGGGGCAGCGGCAGGCCGACCAGGCTCCCCGATGCGGTGACGGTCGGGTTCGCCGTCGCGGTGCCGGCCAGCGCGCCGAGGGTCGTGTCGACCTGCAGACCGATCGCGGCCGCCGACTGCCCGAGGACGGTGGCGTTGGTGGCGATGTTCACGCGCACCGCGGTGGAGTTGATCGTGTTGACCACCGCCGTCTGCAGCGTGGTGGGCAGCTGCGTGCCGAGGATCGTGGCGATGCTCTGGTTGATCGAGTCCACGGCGACCGTCGTCAGCACCGGGGTGTTCGCGGGCTGGCCGTTGAGGGCCGTGAGCTTGTCGAGGTCCACCGTGATCGTGCCCGTGGCCGGGACGATCGTCACGGCGCCGTCCGTCAGCGGCTGCTGGAGGACCTGGGTGAGGGTGCCGTCGAGGTTGAGGTTCACGTTCGCGGTGATGGTGGTACCGCTCACGTTCACCGTGCCGAGCAGCGCCTGGCGGAGGAGCGTCTGGATCTGGCCGGACACCGCTGCGGTGGTGCCCTGCAGCGCTCCCCCGGTGCCGAAGACGCCGTTCACCGAACCCGACACCGTGCGGAGCTCGTCGCGGAGCGAGGTCGTCAGCCCCTGGACGGCGGGGCTCGTCAGCGTGAGGTCGGCTCCGGCGATCCGGTAGTCGCTCGTGGTGCTGACCGTCGCGCCGCGCGTCGCGGACAGGGTCGAGGCGAGCGCCCCGACACGCAGCTGCGCGTTCGAGAGCACCGTCGTGTCGGCACCGACCCGGCTGAAGAGCGGGTTGAGGTCGAGCGTCGACGCCCCGGTGCCGATCCCGGTCCCGACGCCGATGCCGCCGTCGTTCGTCAGGAGGCCGGAGGACGCCGTCGCACCGTTCGCCGAGGTCGTCGCGTACTGGCCGGCCACCCCGAGGGTGAGGATGCCGTTCGCCCCGAGCAGGTCGATGTCGTTGCCGAGGTCCACCCCCACGGTGTTCAGGGCCTCGACGTTGAGCGGCTGGTTCGTCGTCCCGCCGCCGGTCGTCGCACCGCGTGCGGAGTAGGCGCCGCCGAGCTGGGCGATGCCGTCGACGTCCACGATGCCCGAGCCGCTGAGCAGGAGCCCCTCGGCCTCGGAGACGTCGGTCTGTGCAGCCGCAGCGGGTTGGATCGCCACGGTGGCGGCGAGGAGCGCCGTCACCGTGGCGATGACGCCGCCGCGCAGGAGGAGACGCCGATCGTCCGATGCTCGTCGTCGAGCTCGGCCGCCAGCACCGAAGATCCGTCGTGTCCAGTCGCCCGCCGTCGTGGGTACACGGGTACCCCGCAGCGACACGTGCCTGCGCATGCGTGTCTCTTTTCCTGGCGAGCGCGCTCGCCACCTGATCCGGAACTCCCCCGCTGGTGAGGCGGTGGAGGGTCAGGAGCCCTGGTTGGGGGTTCCTGAGGGCGATCTTTGCACACGATCAGGTTGCTGTCCGCAACCCGTTACGAAAGAGACACCGGGCGCACGAAAAGACTCCCCACGCACCCGCCAGAGCCCGGTTACCCTTGCTGCGTTTCCGCCCTGGGGGAGTTGGCCTGGATGGCGTCACGTGAGGAGCCGCCGAGAAGTCTACCGGACGCGACGGGCAAGATCGGACACATGAAGATCGCCATCGCCGGAGGCCACGGCCAGATCGCCCTCCTCCTCGCCCGCCAGATCACCGACGCCGGCCACGACGCCGTCGCCATCGTCCGCAACCCCGCGCACGTCACCGACGTGGAGCAGCAGGGCGGACGGGCGATCGTCGCGGACCTCGAGCAGCTCGACGACGACGAACTCGGGCTCCGGCTGCGCGGGGTCGACGCGGTGGTGTTCGCCGCCGGGGCCGGTCCGGGGAGCGGCGCCGAGCGGAAGCTCTCGGTCGACCGGGACGGGGCGATCCTCCTGGCGGACGCGGCCGAGCGCGCCGGCATCCGCCGCTACGTGATGATCTCGGCGATGGCGGCGGACTCGTACGACCCGAAGCGTGCGGTCGTGCCCGCCCGGTCGGAGGCCGATGTCTTCCAGGTGTACCTCCGCGCGAAGGCCGAGGCGGACGCGAACCTGCGGGCGCGGAGCCTCCGCTGGACGATCGTCCGACCCGGGGGTCTGCTCGACACGCCGCCCCAGGGCACGGTCGACGTCGGTGCCACGGTCCCCCGCGGCACGATCCCACGCTCGGACGTCGCGGCGGTGGTGCTCCATGCGCTCCTCGACGACACCGCGGTCGGCGTGCAGTTCGAGGTCACGAGCGGCGACACCCCGATCCCCGCGGCGGTCGCGTCGCTCGGCTGACGCCCGCCGACGGCAGCGGCGTCGAACCACGGATCCGACATCGAACCGGGCGACGACGGTGGTTCGACGTCGGATTCGTGGTTCGATCGCGGCGCCGCGCCCGCCGCGCCCGCCGCAAGCGCGCCGCGCCGCGCGTCAGAGCGCGACCGCAGCCGACTGCCGGGCGATCTCCAGTTCCTCGTTCGTGGGGATCACGAGCACCGCGACGTGCGACGTGTCCGTGGAGATGAGCCGCGCCTCCCGAGACGCCAACTCGTTGCGGTCCGCATCGATCTCGATGCCCAGGTGCTCGAGCCCGGCGAGCACGCGCCGGCGCAGCAGCGCGTTGTTCTCGCCGACGCCCGCGGTGAACACCACCGCGTCCAGCCCGCCGAGCTGCGCCGTGTAGGCGCCGACGTACCGACGGATCCGGTGCCGGTACACGGCGAGCGCCGCCTCGGCCACCTCGTCGCCGTGCAGCGCCGCGTCCTGCACGTCGCGCATGTCGCCGTTGCCGGTCAGGCCGAGCAGCCCGGACTCCTTGTTGAGCATGGTGTCGAGCTCGTCGAAGGAGAGCCCGGCCTCGCGGTGGAGGTGGATGAGGACCGCGGGGTCGAGGTCTCCGGAGCGGGTGCCCATCACGAGACCCTCGAGCGGGGTGAGCCCCATCGAGGTCTCGATCGAGCGTCCACCGTCGATCGCCGCGGCGGACGCCCCGTTGCCGAGGTGCAGCACGATCGTCTTGAGCTCAACGAGCGGACGGCCGAGGAACTCTGCCGCCTGCTCGGACACGTACTTGTGGCTCGTCCCGTGCATGCCGTAGCGGCGGATCGCGTACTTCGCGGCGAGGTCGGCCGGGATCGCGTACGTGTAGGCGTGCGGCGGCATCGTCTGGTGGAACGCGGTGTCGAACACGGCGACCTGCGGCACGTCCGAGAAGACCTGCTTCGCCGCGCGGATGCCCTCGAGGTTCGCCGGGTTGTGCAGCGGCGCGAGGCTGTTCAGCGCCTCGATCTGCTGCTCGACCTCGTCCGTCACCACGGTGGCCCGGTCGAAGGTGGTGCCGCCGTGCACGACGCGGTGGCCGACCACGGCGGGCGGGTGCTCGTCGAAGGACGGCCCGACCTTCGCGAAGGCGTCGATCATGGCCTGGAAACCGGCCGCGTGGTCGGCCACCGGGGTCGAGTCGTTCGACGAGGACTCCCCCGTGAGCGCGTTGGTGTGCTTCCACGCCCCCGTCGACTCGCCGATGCGTTCGACGAGCCCGGAGGCGAGCGTCCGCTCCCCCTCGAGCTCGATGAGCTGGTACTTGAACGAACTCGATCCGGAGTTCACGACGAGGGCTGCGGTCACGGGATGGGTCACTTTCTCGGTCGGACGGGAGGCGCGGTGCGGGTCGCGCGGGTCAGCCCGCGTCGGTCGCGGTGCCGGCCTGGATCGCGGTGATCGCGACGGTGTTGACGATGTCGCCGACGAGCGCACCGCGGGAGAGGTCGTTGATCGGCTTGCGCAGGCCTTGCAGGACCGGGCCGATCGCCACGGCACCGGCCGAGCGCTGCACGGCCTTGTACGTGTTGTTGCCCGTGTTGAGGTCGGGGAAGATGAACACCGTGGCGCGACCCGCGACGGCCGAGTCCGGCATCTTCGTCGACGCGACCGTCGGGTCGGCGGCGGCGTCGTACTGGATCGGCCCCTCGACGAGCAGGTCCGGGCGGCGCTCGCGCACGAAGGCGGTGCCGGCGCGGACCTTGTCGACGTCCGCTCCCGAGCCGCTGTCGCCCGTCGAGTAGCTGAGCATCGCCACGCGCGGGTCGATGCCGAACTGCGTCGCGGTCTCGGCGGACGAGATCGCGATGTCCGCGAGCTGCTCGCTCGTCGGGTCGGGGATGACCGCGCAGTCGCCGTAGACGAGGACCCGGTCGGCGAGGGCCATCAGGAAGACGCTCGACACGATCGAGGTGTCCGGCCGGGTCTTGATGATCTCGAACGACGGCCGGATCGTGTGCGCCGTGGTGTGCTTCGCGCCGGAGACCATGCCGTCGGCGAGCCCGAGCTGCACCATCATCGTGCCGAAGTAGGACACGTCGGTCACGGTGTCGCGGGCGAGCTCGATCGACATGCCCTTGTGCGCCCGGAGGCGGGTGTACTCCTCGGCGAAGCGCTCGCGGAGCTCGGGGTCGAACGGGGAGACGAGCTGCGCGGCGTCCAGGTCGAGGCCGAGCTCGGTCGCCCGGGTCCGGATCGCGGCGGGGTCGCCGAGGATCGTGAGCTCGCACACCTGACGCTGCAGGAGCGTGGACGCGGCGCGGAGGATGCGGTCGTCCTCGCCCTCGGGCAGGACGATGCGCTTGCCGTACCCGCGGGCCCGGTCGAGCAGTCCGTGCTCGAACATGAGCGGCGTCACGACCCCGGAGGGCGTGAGCTGCAGGCGGTCGCGGAGGGCGTCGGCGTCGACGTGCTGCTCGAACAGCGCGAGCGCGAGGTCGGCCTTGCGGGGCGAGTCCGCCGCGAGCCGTCCGCGGGTCTGGGTGATGCGGAGCGCGGTGTCGTAGGTGCCGAGGTCGTTCTGCGCGATCGGCAGCGAGCTCGACAGCCCCTCGAGCAGGCGGGAGATCTGCGGTGCCGTCTCGAACCCGCCGTTGAGGATCACCCCGGCGAGGCTCGGGAACGTCTCGGACTGGTTCGCGAGGAGCGTCGCGATGAGGACGTCGCTGCGGTCCCCCGGGACGACGACGATCCCGCCCTCGATCAGGCGCGGCAGGACGTTCTCCATGCTCATGCCGGCGACGACGGTGCCGAGGGCCTCGCGGTCGAGCAGCGCTTCGTCGCCGCGCACCAGGGTCGCCCCGGTGGCCTCGAGCAGGGCGCGGACGGTCGGGGCGACGAGGACGCGGTCCTCGGGGATGGCCCACACGGGCAGGTCGGGGTGGTCGTCGCTGACGGCCTGCCGGACGCTCGACACGACCGACGGCAGGGCGTCGGGGTCGGCACGGTTCACGACGATGCCGAACAGCTGGGCGTGCGCGGCACGGAGCTCGCTCGTCGTGACGTCGGCGACCTGGGCCATGTCCTCAGGGGTGCGGGCACCGCGTTCGGCGGCGTCGCGGCCACCGAGCACGAGCAGCACCGGAGCGCCCAGGTTGACCGCGACCTTGGCGTTGAACGACAGCTCCGTCGGGCTGCCGACGTCGGTGTAGTCCGACCCGAGCACCACGACCGCGTCGCACTGTCGCTCGACCTGGGCGAAGCGGGTGACGATCGTCGCGAGCGCCGCGTCCGGGTCGGCGTGCACGTCGTCGTAGGTGACGCCGACCGCGTCGTCGTAGGAGATGCCGACCGCGGTGTGCTGCAGCAGGAGCTCGAGCACGTAGTCCGGCTCGTCGACGGAGCGGGCGACCGGGCGGAACACCCCGACCCGTCCGACCGAGCGTGCGAGGGTCTCGAGGACACCGAGGGCGACGGTGCTCTTGCCCGTGTGTCCTTCTGCTGACGTGATGTAGATGCGGGTCGACACGCGTCCAGGGTAGTCGGCGCACACGGCACGACATCTGGGAGCCCCGGCACTTCCGACACGCGGTCGTGAGCACTCCGGAGAACCTGTACCATTGGGTGTCGTCGTCGGAAGACGGCGCCAGGAGAATTCGCCTAGTGGCCTATGGCGCACGCTTGGAAAGCGTGTTGGGTGCAAGCCCTCGGGGGTTCGAATCCCCCATTCTCCGCCAGAGCACGGAACGCCCCGGGAACCGATCGGTTCCCGGGGCGTTCGTCGTCCGGAGCACTCCGGTGCACTCCGGTGCACTCCGGCGCACTCCGGACAGGACGGTCCCCCACCCGGCGGACCCCGCCGAACCCCGTTCGCCATGGACTGGCCGGGAAACGATGCCGAGGGGTGGAACGGGCTGTCCCCGATACCCGTCGGTCGCCTAGACTGACCCAAAGGACGGCCCCGGGACGGGTCGGACACGGTGCACGGAGCGGCAGGGGCGCGCTCCCCGGGCGAGCGTCGAACGCTGCCCGGGCACCCGAGGGACGAGGAGTCCACGTGGGGGACCTGACGGCGCCGGCAGCAGCTCGGCCGAGCGCGACCGTGTACGACGTGGTCCTCCGGCCGCGTCGCTCGCTCGTGCGCTCGACGATCCTGAGCGTTGTGTTCTCGGCCGTCCCCCTCGCCGTCGCCCTCGTCTGGGTCTCCCTCCCGATGCGCCTCTGGCCGGTCGTCACGGGTGCGGTCATCCTGCTCGCGGCCGCCGTCGCCGTCGTCTTCGTGCGCCTCGGCACCGCGTTCATCGGCATCGACCCGGTGGCGATCACGGTGCGCGGCGTCCTCACGCAGAACCGTCGGGTGGACCGCGACCGCGTCCACAGCCTGGTCCTCGCCACCACGTACGGCAGCGCGGTCGAGCGAACGACGCGCGAACTCATCGCGCTCGACGCCGCCGGCGCCCACCTGTTCCGCCTCCGCGCCGACACCTGGAGCGACGCCGGCATCGACAGCATCGTGGACGCCCTCGGCGTGCAGGTCACCGACGAGACCCGGCCGATGTCGATCCGCGAGTTCGTGCGGCGCTACCCGGCGAGCCGGTCCTGGTACGAGCAGCGCGGGGCGTACGTCGCCGTCGGTGCGGTGGCGGTCCTCGCGGTCGCCGGGCTGCTCGTGGTCGAGACCACCGGCCTCCTCGGCTGACCCCTCAGCGTCGGCGGCGCAGGGTCGAGAAGATCCCCTGCACGACCTCCTTGGCGATCGTCCTGCCCAGCCCGGACCCCAGCAGGTCCGACAGCGGGTCGTCCGCCTTCCGTGACGTCGTCGTCCGGGATGACGTGCGCCCCGACCGCCGCGCTTCGGCCGCCCGCTCGGCTCGCTCGAACTCCCGCTGCGCCCGCTCGTACTCCTTCTGTGCCGCCGCTCGTTCGCGCGCCTCGGTCTTCTCCTTCGCCGCGGCCTCCTTCGCTGCGGCGGCAGCGGCGCGGGCCGCCTCCTTCTCCGCCTCGGCGGCAGCGGTCGCCGCGGCCTTCTCGGCGTCCGCGGCAGCCGCGTCCGCAGCGGCGGCCTCCATCCGGCGGGCGAGCATCTCGTACGCCGAGTCGGGATCGAGCCGCGTGCCGTAGGTGGGCAGGAGCGGCGATGCCTGCACCCGCGCCGTCATCTCGGCCGCGGGCATCGGGTCCATCGAGCCCTCGGGGGCGCGGAGGCGCGTCCAGGCCACCGGCGTCGGCGCGCCCTTCTCGTTCATCACGGTGACGATCGCCTCACCGGTGGCGAGCGAGGTCAGCACCTCCCCGAGGTCGTAGTCGCTCGTCGGGTAGGTCGACACCGTCGCGCGCAGCGCCTTCGCGTCGTCGGGGGTGTGCGCCCGCAGCTGGTGCTGGATCCGCGAGCCGAGCTGGGCGAGCACGTCGTTCGGGACGTCCTTCGGGGTCTGCGTGACGAAGAAGATCCCGACGCCCTTCGAACGGATGAGCCGGACCGTGCGGACGATCTGCTCGAGGAAGTCCGCCGACGCCCCGCTGAAGAGCAGGTGCGCCTCGTCGAAGAAGAACACGAGCTTCGGCTTGTCCTGGTCGCCCACCTCGGGGAGCTCGTTGAAGAGGTCGGCGAGGAGCCACATCAGGAACGTCGAGAAGACCTCGGGCTGGTCCTGCACGCCGGGCACCTCGAGCAGGCTGACGATCCCCCGGCCGTCGGCGGCGGTGCGGAGGAACACGGTCGTGTCGATCTCCGTCTCGCCGAAGAACTGGTCGGCGCCCTTGTCGGCGAAGGTGATCAGCTCGCGGAGGATCACCCCGGCGGTCTGCTTCGACAGCCCGCCGAGCTCGGCGAGCTCCGCCTTGCCCTGGTCGCTCACGAGGAAGGTCAGCACGCTCCGCAGGTCGGACAGGTCGACGAGCGGCAGCCCCGCCCGCTCCGCGTAGTGGAACACGAGCCCGAGCGAGGACTCCTGCGTGTCGTTCAGCCCGAGCACCTTCGACAGCAGGAGCGGTCCGAACCCGGACACGGTCGCACGGATCGGCACGCCGGTCCCCTGCCCGCCGAGGGAGTAGAGCTCCGCCTCGCTCGCCACCGCGCGCCACTCCTGGCCGATCCCGGCGGTGCGCGCGAGGAGCTTGTCGTTCGGTGTGCCCGCGACCGCCAGCCCGGACAGGTCGCCCTTGATGTCGGCGGCGAAGACGGGCACCCCGTTCGCGGCGATCTGCTCGGCGAGGACCTGCAGCGTGCGCGTCTTGCCCGTGCCGGTCGCGCCCGCGACGAGACCGTGTCGGTTGAGCATGCCGAGCGGGATCCGGACCTGCACGTCGGGCACCGCGGCGCCGTTCACGAGGGCACCGAGCTGCAGCGCGCTGCCCTCGACCTCGTAGCCGGCGCGGATCGCCGCGACGGCGTCCGCGCCGAGCGGCCCCTCGGTGATGGTCGGCTCGGGAGGCACGGTGCCGGTCGTCGACGTCGGCTCGCCCGCCGGGGCGGTCGCGTCCACCGCCGGGGCCGGGGAGTCGACGACCGCCGGCTCCGCGTCGGGCTCGAGCCGCGCCTCCTGGCCCTGCGCCACCGCGGCGGCGAGTTCCTCCGCCCGCTGCACCGCCTCGTCCGCGAGGCGCCGGGCCTCGTCGGCCGCCTGCTTCGCTGCCTCGGCCGCTGCCCGTGCCTGCGCCACCACGTCGCTCATGTCCACAGCATACGAACGGCCGGACGCTCCTGTCCGGCGCGTGCCGTGGCACCGTGCGACGGTCAGTGTGTGAGCGCCGGGACCGTCCTCGGTCGGACGACCGCCCAGAGCAGCACGATCGCGACGGCCGACGTGCACGCCATCACCACTGCCATCGGGGTCGCCGTGGTGATGCCGATCCACCCGACCACGGGCGAGATGATCCCCGCCACGCCGAAGTTCAGCGCGCCGAGGAGCGAGGCGGCGGTGCCGGCCTCCTTGCCGTGGGCGGCGAGTCCGATCACCTGGACGAGCGGGAACGAGAAGCCGCACGCGGCGATGAAGAACCAGAGCGGCACGAGCACCCCGACGAGCCCGGCGCCGAGCTGGTCGAGCACCATGATCGCGACGGCGGCGAGGAACAGGGTCGCGGTCGAGCACGCGAGGATCCACTGCGGACCAACGCGCTGCGCCAACCGCGCGGAGACCTGCACGCCGACGACGACGCCGACCGAGTTCACCGCGAACAGCAGACCGTACTGCTGCGCGTCGAGCCCGTACAGGCCCTGGAACAGGAACGGTGACGCGCTGAGGTACGAGAAGAGCCCGCTGAAGACCATCGCCCCGATGAGCGCGACCCCCACGAAGACACGGTCGGAGAAGAGCGCCCGGTACCGCTGCCCGATGGTGGAGTGTCCGGCCTCGTGCCGAGGTGCCGGCGGGAGCGTCTCGACGATGAGCAGGACCGCGGCGAGCACGACAGCGGCGCCGTAGCAGGCGAGGAAGACGAAGATCCCGTGCCAGCTCACGAACCGGAGCATCTGCGAGCCGATGAGCGGGGCGAGGATGGGCGCCAGGCCGTTCACCATCGCGAGGCGGGACAGCATCCGCACGAGCGGCTTGCCGCCGAACAGGTCGCGCACGGTCGCCATCGCCACGACGCCACCGGCCGCTGCACCCATGCCCTGCAGGACGCGGAAGAGCGCCAGCACCTCGACGTTCGGCGCCAGTGCGGCTCCGAGCGATGCTGCGACGTGCAGGCTCGTCGCGATGATGAGCGGCAGCCGGCGACCGACCTTGTCGCTCCACGGGCCGACCAGCAGCTGTCCGGCCGCGAAGCCGAGCGTCGTCGCGGTGAGGGTGAGCTGCACCGCCCCGTCGGTGATGCCGAACTCGTCCTTGAGCGACGGGAACGCCGGGAGGTAGAGGTCGATCGTGAACGGTCCGAGCGCGGTGAGGGCGCCCAGGACGAAGACGTAGACGAGTCGCTGCCGGCGGGAGAGCGCGTCTCCCGGGTGCAGGACGACACGGAGCGAACCGGTGGTGGCGGGCGCGGTCACGAGCAGGAGTCCTTCGACGGTGAGGGGTGGGGAGGTGATCGCGGCGTCGATCGAATCGATTCGTCCGCGGAACCATCCTACGGGTCCCCCGAGCGCCATCGCAGCAGTCCGGGGCGTTCTCCCGCGTGTTGCCACGGACCCCGCCCCGCTCGGACGCGGCACATGCGGTACCGTCGGACTGCTCGCCGCCGGTCGACCGCCGGCGGACGTCGTCCCGCCCGTTCCGCCGGAACACCGGCGGGGCGGAACCGGATCAGAAGGGGGTGGCGTCATGGTGGATGCCCGCATCCTGCACACGACCGCTGCCCTGCGCGAGGCCATCCTGCGACTGGCCGCCGACCGGCCGGTGTCCGAGATCACGGTCGCCGACGTCACTCGGGCGGCCGGCATCAACCGCGCCACGTTCTACTCGCACGCGGTCTCCCCCGGGTCGTTGCTCGCCGACGTCCTCACACCGGAGCTCGACCGCATCCGCGAGGACGACGCCGAGGTCCGACGCGCGGCGTTCGCCCGGGGTGCCGGCGTCGACGAGTTCGCGACGATCACCCGACGCGGCATCAACGCCGTCGTCGAGCACGTCGTCGCGCACCGCGAGATCTACGGCAAGGCGCTGCCGGACCCGAACGACGCGTCGCTGCACCGACTCCTCGTGGAGCACTTCACGGTGTCGAGCGAGCAGCACATCCGGACGCTCGAGCGCGAGCACCGGCCGGAACTCCTCGACGACGTCGCCGCGGGCTTCGTGGCGCAGGGCTTCGTCGGCGCGATCGAGGCCTGGCTCGCCGGACCGCGACGGTCGCGGAAGGCACTGGTCGACACGATCGTGCTGTCGTTCCCGTCGTGGTGGCGCTGACCGCCCTGCCCGACGGACGTCAGTCGGTCGTGGGCTTCTCGCCGCGCTGGAGCGACTCGACCACGTCGACGGCCCCGCTGACGAGGTCGGCCTGGTCGTCGCCGGCCGGCACCCGGTAGTCCGCGGAGACGCCGTCGCCACCCGTGCCGCTCGTCGGCAGCGGGTCCCCCAGCGACACCACGACGACACCGGCGTCGTGCGCCGTCTGGATGACCCCGGTCAGCGCCGAGGCGTCGACCGCCCGCACGAGCAAGGCCTTCGCGCCCGTGCGCACGAGCTGGTCCACCGCGGTGCGCTGCGCCGCGGCGGACCCGTCGGCCGGTGCGACGCGGACGTCCGCGGCGAAGCCGGCGTCGGTCAGTCCGGCCCGCAGGTCGGTACCGAGCGTGTCCTGCCCGGGTTCGAGGACCACGCCGATGACCGCGTGCCGGTCGAACCCGCCGTCGGAGCTGGTCAGGTCCGTGCTCTGCACCGGCGTGGGCGCCGCCGACGTCGTGCCCTGGCAGCCGGCCAGGGCGAGGGCCGCACCGATGACGACGGTGGCGGTGACGACGCGGAGGAGCACGACCGCCACGCTACCCGCCCACCGCGACGACGGACGGTGCCGGGACGGGGCCGAGGCGACGGACCGCGGCGACGGCGAGCACCGCGATCAGGGTCATGCCGCCGAACACGAGCGGGAACGACACCGCGGCGTCGGCACCGCCCGTCCCGATGAACAGCAGCCCGGTGACGGCGAGCCCGATCACGCTGCCCGAGGCGTCGGCGATGGTCAGGGCCGAGCTCGCGAACCCGTCGTCGCCCTCGCCGGAGAAGCGCAGCGTCAGCATCGAGGTCCGCGGGTAGATCGCCCCCATGCCCGCGCCGCCGACGAACCACCCGACGACGAGCAGCCACCACGGCAGGCCGAACGTGGCGACCGTCAGCGCCGTGAGCAGGCTGACGAGCACGAGCGCGAGACCGATCGCGAAGGTCCGGGTCGCGGTGAGCCGTTCCTCGCCCAGCCGTCCGTGCAGCCAGCTCGACCCGGCCCAGCTGAGCGCCGCGACCGTCAGTGCGAGCCCCGCCGCCGAGGCGGACAGGCCGTCCTTCGCCTGCAGCAGGAACGGCACGTACGCCTCGCTGCCGAAGAACGAGGCGGCGACGAGCCCCCGCAGCAGGATCACCGACGGCAGCCCCGGGGCGGCGCGGAAGGTGCCGGCGGGCAGCAGCGGGCGGAGTGCGAACCACGTCCCGAGGAGGCCGATGAGCACGGCGGCGACCCGCGCCCACGCGCCGAGGTCCGGGGCGACGTTGAGCAGCAGGATCGCCACCGCGGCGGCGACCGACCAGCCGATCCGGGACCGCTGCCACGCCGGACGGACCTCGGGTGCGGGTGGGTGCAGCCGGCCGAGGGTCGGGACGAGCAGGGCGAACGCGCCGACCGCGATGACGAGTGCACCGGCGAACACCCAGTGCCAGTTCCAGACGTCGGTGACGATGCCCGCGAGCGCCGGACCGACGAGCGCCGGCACCACCCACGCGGCGGCGAACCCGGCGAACACCGGGCCGTGCAGGTCGGCGGGGAAGATCCGGGCGACGAGGACGTAGAGCACGACGTCGATCGCGCCGGCACCGAAGCCCTCGACGAGCCGGCCGACGAGGAAGACCTCCATCGTCGGGGCCAGCATGACGACGGCGGTGCCGACGGCGAAGAGGCCGGCCGACACCCACGCCACGATGCGTCCACCCGCGCGGTCGGTCCAGTTGCCCGCGAGGACCATGCCCGGCACGCCGGCCGCCAGGGGTGCGGCGAAGGCCAGCGCGTAGAGGGTCTCGCCGTCGAGGTCGCGGCTGATCTCCGGCATGACGGTCGTCATCGCCAGGTTCTGGAACGCCGCGACCGCGACGATCGCGACCATGCCGACGGTGGCGAGGGCGTACGGTCCGCTGAACAGACTGGTCCTCGTCGCCGCGGTGCTCACCCGATCATCGTAGGGCCGCCCACCGACGCCGGGCGGGCCGCCGAGGTCGGGCCCGCCACCGCCGTCGAGTGGGTCAGCGCGCGAGCGCCTGCTGCAGGTCCGCCACGAGGTCGCCGGCGTCCTCGATGCCGACGGACAGGCGCACGACGTTCTCCGGCACCGCCAGCTCCGTGCCCTTCACCGACGCGTGCGTCATCTCGGACGGGTACCCGATGAGCGACTCGACCCCGCCGAGCGACTCGGCGAGCGCGAACACCTCGGTCGACTCCGCGAAGCGACGCGCCGCCTCGGGCCCGCCGCTCAGCGCGACCGAGAGCATGCCCCCGAAGCCGCGCATCTGGCGTGCCGCGACGTCGTGGCCGGGGTGCTCGGCGAGCCCCGGGTAGTACACGCGCTCGACACCCGGAGCACCGACGAGTGCCTCGGCCACCGCCTGGGCGTTCCGCGAGTGCCGCTCCATCCGGACCGCGAGGGTCTTGATGCCGCGCGTGGTGAGGAACGCGTCGAACGGCGACGAGATCGCCCCCGCGCCGAACTGCAGGAACTGCACCTTCGCGGCGAGCTCCTCGTCGGCGAGCACCACGGCGCCGCCGACGACGTCGGAGTGGCCGCCGAGGTACTTCGTCGTCGAGTACACGACGACGTCGGCGCCGAGCGACAGCGGCTGCTGCAGGTACGGCGACGCGAAGGTGTTGTCGACGACGACCACGGCACCGGCCGCGTGGCCGATCTCGGCGAGCGCGGCGATGTCGGCGATCTTCATGAGCGGGTTCGTCGGGGTCTCGACCCAGAGGACGGTCTGCGTCGGAGCACCCTCGAGCGCGGCCCGGACGCGGTCGGTGTCGCTCATGTCGACGACCACGAGCTCGACGCCCCACGGCACGTGCAACCGGCTGACCAGGCGGTGGGTCCCGCCGTACACGTCGTTGCCCATCACCACGCGGGCACCGGGGACGAGCGTGGCGCGCAGCAGGGCGTCCTCGGCGGCGAGCCCGGACGCGAACGAGTACGCCGCGACGCCGCCGTCGAGGTCCGCCAGGAGGGTCTGCAGCGAGTCGCGCGTCGGGTTGCCGGCGCGCGAGTACTCGTAGCCGTTCCGCATGCCGCCGACACCGTCCTGCACGTACGTCGACGTGAGGTGGATCGGGGGGATGACGGCGCCGGTGGGGCCGTCGGGCTCCTGGCCGGCGTGGACGGCGCGGGTGCTGAACTCGGTCATGCGGGCTTCGTTCCTCGTTGGGTCGGGGGCGTCACGCGGGACGCGGGTCACTCGGACAGGTAGGCGAGCAGGTCGTGGCGGGTCAGCACGGTGACGGGCTTGCCGTCCTCGACGACGAGCAGGGCGTCCGCCGACTCGAGCGCACGTCGCGCCGACGAGACCGACTCGCCGACACCGATGAGCGGGAGCGGGTCGCCCACGAATCCGGACAGCGCGTCCGTCATCTTCGCGGCGCCGGTGAAGACCTGCTCGAGCAGGTCCTTCTCCGCCACCGCGCCGACGACCTCGCCGATGACGACGGGCGGTTCGGCGCTGAGCACGGGCATCTGCGAGACGCCGTACTTCGTCATGATGTCGACGACCTCGCGCACGGTGTCCGCCGGGTGGGCGTGGACGAGGTCGGGCAGCCGGCCGTCCTTGCCCGCGATGAGCGACCCCACGGTGCGCTCGTCGTCGGTCTCGGCGAAGCCGTAGGAGCGCATCCACCGGTCGTTGAAGATCTTGCCGAGGTAGCCGCGGCCGCCGTCCGGCAGGAGCACCACGACCACGTCGTCCTCGGTGAGGTCGCGGGCGGCGCGGAGCGCGGCGACGACCGCCATGCCGCTCGAGCCACCGACGAGCAGTCCCTCTTCACGGGCGAGCCGACGGGTCATCGCGAACGAGTCGGCGTCCGACACGGCGATGATCTCGTCGGGGACCCCGGGGTCGTACGCGGTCGGCCAGAAGTCCTCGCCGACGCCCTCGACCAGGTACGGGCGACCGGTGCCGCCCGAGTAGACGGAGCCCTCGGGGTCGGCGCCGACGATGCGGACACGGCCGTCCGAGGCCTCCTTCAGGAAGCGTCCGGTGCCGGAGATGGTGCCGCCGGTGCCGACACCCGCGACGAAGTGCGTGATGCGCTGCTCGGTGTCGCGCCAGATCTCCGGACCGGTGGTCTCGTAGTGGCTGCGCGGGCCGTTCGGGTTGGCGTACTGGTTCGGCTTGTAGGCGCCGGGGATCTCGCGCACCAGCCGGTCGGACACCGAGTAGTACGACTCCGGGTGCTCGGGCGGGACGGCCGTCGGCGTGACGACGATCTCGGCGCCGTACGCGGTGAGCACGTTCCGCTTGTCCTCGCCGACCTTGTCGGGCAGGACGAACACGCAGCGGTAGCCGCGCTGCTGGGCGACGAGCGCGAGGCCGACACCGGTGTTGCCGGAGGTCGGCTCGACGATGGTGCCGCCGGGGCCCAGGTCGCCGGAGGCCTCGGCCGCGTCGATGATCCTGGTGGCGATCCGGTCCTTCGACGACCCACCGGGGTTGAGGTACTCGACCTTCACGAGGACGGTCGCGCGCACCCCCTCGGTCACCCGGTTGAGCTTGACGAGCGGGGTGTCGCCGACGAGGTCGACCACGGAGTTCGCGTAACGCACGCGGTCGAGTCTAGGCGGCGGACACCGTCTTCCGCTGGGATGCGACGTGGGCGGACACCGCCGCGGAGACCTCCTGCCGGCGGCGGTCGATGACCTCCCCCATGTCCCGGGCGAGCGCCGGCGTGCCGCGCACGATCTGGTCGAGCGCGGTGGCGGGCACGACCAGCACCGCGACCTCGGTGAGCGCGACGGCGGTGGTGAGCAGCGCCTCCCGGGTCAACGCCGTCTGCCCGAGGTAGTCGCCGGTCTCGACGCGCGTCGCCGGCAACTCGGCGTCCTCGAACGGGACGCGCAGGTCGACGCTGCCGGACAGGACGAACCGGACGGCGTCGGGCACCGTGCCGGCCGTGACGATCGTCTCGCCCGCGGCGTACCGCTCGAGTCGGACGAGCGGTGCCAGCGCGGCCCCGTCGTCGCCCGTCAGGTACAGCGTGGGCGCGATCGACGCCAGGGCGGCGTCCCGACGCTCGTCGGTGACGAAGTCGTCGGTCGTGTCGCCGTCGAGGCCGAGCCCTGCGCGCCGGGCGGCGTACCAGAGCCACATCCGGAACTGGGCGAGCGCGTCGCCCTCCTGCGACGGTCCGCGCACCTCGAAGGACACGGTGTACGACGATCCGCCGGTCGGCACCGCCACCGGCTGCGTGCCGGGGTACCGCTGGGGCAGGCCGGACGCGACCCGCTGCAGCAGGGCGACCACCGCTGCCGGAGGGTCGTCCGTCGTGAACGTGACGTCCGTGGCGACCGGGAACGTGCCTCCTGTCCGGCTGAGGTTCGTGAACGACGCCCCCGCCAACGAGGAGTTCGGCATGATGAGGATCCCGGCGCCCGTGTCGATGTGCACCGACCGCCAGTTCACCTCGACCACCCGGCCGCGCACGCCACCGGCGTCGAGCCAGTCCCCCAGCCGGAACGGCTGCTCGAACAGCAGGAACAGCCCGGCGATCACCGGGCCGACGGCGGACTGCAGCGCGAGGCCGATGACGAGCGAGCCGACACCGAGCACGGTGAAGATCCCGCCGACGTCCGCGCCCCAGACGATCTTGAACACCAGCGCCAGCCCGAGCGCGATGAGCACGATGCGGGCGATGTCCACGAAGATCGACGGGATCTTCTCGCGCCAGGTGCCCTTCCGGGCGTTCGTGAACAGGACGATGTTCAGCCCGTTCAGCACGAACACGATCACGAGGAACCCGAGCACGGTGCCGATGATCTGGTTCACCACGGGCTTGCCCGGGTCGACCGCGTCGGTGACCTGGACGGACAGGACGAGGATCGCGATGATCGGCACCACGGCGTTCCGCAGCAGTCCGACCACCTTGTGCAGCGAGTTGCCGCGCCGCTCGAGGTTCGACTGCAGCTCGGTCAGGACGAGCAGCAGCAGCGGCAGGCCGACGATGACGCTGATCGCCGGCCAGAACCACGGCTGCTCCCAGAACGCGGTCACGACGCCGCTCCGGTGCGCTCGAGCTTCCAGACCCGCTGCGGTCCGGCCTGCGTCTGCACCTCGCCGGCGTCCTGCACGCCCCCGCGGTCGCCGAGCTTGTCGACCACGCGCTGCGTCGCGTACACGCCCGGCGCCGGGGCGATCCCCTGCACCCGGTACGCCAGGCTGACGGCGTCGCCCCACATGTCGTAGACGATGCTCGAGCGCCCGACGAGCCCGCTCGTGACCTGGCCGGTGTCGATGCCGGCGCGCAAGCCGATCTTCGATCCGTGCTGCGCGTTGAAGCGCTCGAGCACGCCCTGCGCCTCCTCCGCCCAGTCGACGACGCGGCGGACGTTGTCCACGCGCGGCACGCTCAGGCCGCAGCTGGCGAGGTACCCGCTCCGGGTCGTGCGCACCCGCTCGACGCCGTGGCGGGTGGCCGCCTCGTCGAGGGAGCGCCAGACGTCGTTGACGAGGGACAGGGACTCCTCGGCCGTGAGGCCGGCGGCGAACTCGTCGAACCCGATGATGTCCGCGTAGACGACGGCGACGTCCTGGTGGTCGGCCGCGATTGTCTCGTCGCCCTGCTTGTAGCGACGGGCGACCTCCTCCGGCATGAGCGTCAGCAGCAGGGTGTCGTTCTGCCGCCGCTGCTCGTCGAGCAGGTCCTGCTTCACCTGCAGGCTGCGGCTCATGTCGTTGAACGCGAGTCCGAGGTCGCCGATCTCGTCGCCGGCCTTCGTCTGCACCTCGACGCCGAGGTCGCCGGACGACACCCGGTTCACCGCCGTCTGCAACCGGCGGATCGGCCGGACGAACACCTGGGCCAGCAGCAGGGACAGCAGGCTGACGAGGACGATGATCCCGACGAGCGCGAGGCCGATGTTCCGGGCGAAGTCGTTCACCGGGGCGAACGCCTCGGCCGTGTCCATCTGCGCGACGACGACCCAGCGGAGCCCGTCGACCTCGAGCGGCGCGTACGCCGCGAGCACCTCCTTCCCGCGGTAGTCGGTCGAGATCACGGTGCCGGACTTCCCCTGCAGCGCCCGTGTCACCGGCGTCGTGTTCACCTCCTGCAGGAGCACGGAGCCCTTCACCGCGACCTGGCGGGCCGCGGTCGACGGCGCCGTCCCGGCAGCGACGACGTCGCGCTGGTACTGCTTCGGGTGCTCGATGAGCTGGCGCGGGTACGACCGCATGAGGTGGTCGGCACCGACGAGGTACGACTCCCCGGTGTCCCCGAGGCCGTCGTCCTTCCACTGCTCGTTGCCCGTCATGACCTGCGTGATGAGGTCGACCGGCACCTGGACGGCCATCACCCCGATGATCTTGCCGTCCTCCCCCACCGGCGACATCACCCAGAGCGTCGGGACGTTGAGGCTCGGCACGTACCGCGCGAAGTCCGTCACCACGAAGTCGTCCGAGCTCGTCAGCTGCAGGGCCTGCTGGTACCCGGTCGCGAGGTTCGAGTCGCGGTAGGGCCCGCTCTCGAGGTCCGTGCCGAGGTCCGCGCCGGAGTACGCCGAGTACACGACGTCCCCGTCGGTGTCCATGAGCAGGAGGTCCTCGTACCCGGCGGACTCGACCGCCTGCTTGAAGTACGGCTGGTACTCGGCGTGCGCCGCCGACCACGCGCTGCCGTCACCGGCGTCGTCCTGGTCGATGGCCTTGTCGTAGTCGGTGAACGGCGCCGTGTACCGCGCCTGCAGGTAGGCCTGCGGGTCCTCGGTCGGCGCGAACTGGTCCGGGTTGGCGGTGCCGCCGTTGCGGTCGTCGAGCTGCGGGACGAAGGAGTCCCGGTACCAGTCCTCGACCTTCGTGTGGTCGTCGTCGGACACCGGCCGCGACTGCAGGTCGTCCCACCCGGACTCGAACGCCTTCGTCGCGCCGATGACGCTCTCGTTGCGGGTCTGCGCGACGACCGTCTGGGTGAACTGGCCGAACGAGCGCTGGAGTTCGGTGATCCTCGCCTCGCGCAGCGAGGTCACCTGGTTGAACGCCGCGGCCTCGAGCGAGCTCCGGCCGTTCAGGTAGCCGACGACACCCACGACCAGCGCCGCCACGATGCTCACCGCGAGGAGCATCACGAGGAGCTTGGACTGGATGTCGAGGGAGCCGCTCGTGAGGAACGCGCGGAACTTCCCCTTCTTGCGGGGCGCGTCCTCGACGACGCGTGGTGCATCGGGGGCGATCGGGCCCGTGGGCGGGATGGGGTCGGACGTCGGTGGGACTGCTGTCACTTCGGACTCCGCTCAGGGGCACGGTGCGCTTGAGTGTGGTTCCTTCACAGCTACCACACGAGCATCGTTCGTGTCCGTCGGGTCGACCGGAAAACGCCGTGGTCGCGACCCGACGACGGACGGGAGGCGCGGTGCGGGCCCGCACCGCGCCTCCCGTCCCGCCTGCGGTGCGCCTGGTGCGCGCTCGGCTGGTGCGCGCTCGCCTGGTGCGCGCTCGCTTCGTGCGTCAGCTGCCGACGGCGTCGGCGGGGGCGTTCTGCTGGTGGTGCAGCATCGCGTAGGTGCCGTCCCGCTCGAGGAGCTCCTCGTGCGTACCCTGCTCGACGATCCGCCCGTGGTCGAGCACGAAGATGACGTCGGCGTCGCGGATCGTCGAGAGCCGGTGCGCGATCGAGATCGTCGTCCGGCCCGCCGCGGCGTTGTCGAGGGCCGTCTGCACGACACGCTCGGAGATCGAGTCGAGGGCGCTCGTCGCCTCGTCGAGCACGAGCACCGGCGGGTCCTTGAGCAGCACCCGCGCGATCGCGATCCGCTGCTTCTCGCCGCCGGACAGCCGGTAGCCGCGCTCCCCGACGACCGTCTCGTAGCCGTCCGGGAACGAGGCGATCGTCTCGTGGATGTTCGCCGCGCGCGCGGCCTGCTCGATCTCGTCGTCGGTCGCGTCCGGCTTGGCGTAGCGCAGGTTGTCGCCGATGGTGGCGTGGAAGAGGTAGGTCTCCTGGCTGACGATGCCGACGTGGCGCATGAGGTCCTCGTGCGCCAGCTCGCGGACGTCCTGTCCGGCGAACCGGACCGAGCCCGCGGTCGCCTCGTACAGCCGGGGCACGAGGTACGACACGGTCGTCTTCCCCGCACCCGACGGCCCCACGAACGCGGCGAACTGACCGGGCTGGAGCTCGAAGGACACCCCGCGGAGGGTCGGCTTGTCCGCCTCGCCGTCCGGGTAGGTGAACGTCACGTCGTCGAAGGCGACGTGCCCCACCCGGGACTCGTCGACGGGCTTCGCCGTGGGCGGGTCCGTGATGGCGGGCTTGAGGTCGAGGTACTCGAAGATGCGGGCGAACAGCGCGCCGGAGGTCTGCAGGTCGAGGACGACCCGGAGCAGACCGACGGTCGGGAACAGCAGCCGGGACTGCACGGTGGTGAAGGCCACGATCGTGCCGGCCGTGATCGGGACGTCGCCGATGATGAGGTACGCGGCGACGACGTAGATGATCGCCGGGATGATGGACAGGAAGATCGACACGATCGCGAAGAACCACTGACCGGACATCTGCTGACGGACCTGCAGGCGGATCTGGTTGCGGTTCTCGTTGCCGTACCGCTGCGTCTCCGCGCGCTGCTGGTTGAAGCTCTTCGCGAGCAGGATGCCGGAGACGCTCAGGGCCTCCTGCGTGATCGCGGTCATGTCCGACAGCGACTCCTGCGTCTGCGCGGCGATCTTGGCCCGGACCTGGCCGACCCGTCGCTGCGCGATCACCAGGAGGGGCAGCAGGACGACGGCGACGAGGGTCATCTGCCAGCTGAGGAGCAGCATCGCGACGACGGCGGCGATCACCGTCACCGTGTTGCCGAGGATCGACGAGATCGTGTTGTTGAGCACGCTCGCCACGCCACCGACGTCGTTCTGCAGGCGGGACTGGATGACACCGGTCTTGGTGCGGGTGAAGAACGCGAGCTCCATGCGCTGGAGGTGTCCGAACAGCCGCATGCGCATCGCGCCCATGACCTTGTTGCCGACCGTCGCGGTGAGGTAGGTCTGCCAGACGCCGATCCCCGCGCTCGCGATCCAGAGCACCACCATGGCACCGACGAGCACGTACAGCACGGGCAGGTCCGGCCCGCCGCCGCCCTTCGGGAAGAGCCCCTCGTCGAACGCCCGCTGGGTGAGGAGCGGTGGGACGACGGAGATCGCGGCGCCGATCAGCACCAGCACGACGGTCAGGATGATCGCGTTCCGGTGCGGCACGAACAGCCCGGCGATGCGCTTGAGGAGGTTCGGGATCTTGGGCGCCTCGGCGTTGGCGGCCTTCTGCGCCTCGAAGTCGCCGCTGGAGATCCGGCCGCCACCGCGACCACCGCCGCCGCCGCGCATCCCGCCGTGCATGCTCACGACGCGTCACCCCGATCCATGCTGCAAACCTAGCCCCGGGGTGGGACATCGGGCCGCCGTGGCTCATTTGACCCCGTTCAGGGGGCATGCGACCATTTCCCGTCCCCTTCCCCGCACCACTCGAGGTCCCATTGACGTCCGCGCCCACCCGCCCCACGTCCCTCCGCGCACAGCTCGCCCGACGGAAGCCGATCGAGCAGCTGCAGGCCGAGGCCTCGGCGGGGGTGGACGGCGAGCCGCTCCGGCGGTCGCTCGGGGTCTGGCACCTCACGATGATCAGTGTCGGCGCCACGCTCGGCACCGGCATCCTCGTCGTCCTCGGGACCGCCGTGCCGCTCGCCGGTCCCGCGGTCTGGATCTCCTTCGTCGTCGCCGGTGTCGCCGCCCTCCTCTCGGCGCTGTCGTACGCCGAGATGGCGGGTGCCGTGCCGACGTCCGGGTCGAGCTACTCGTACACCTACGCCACCATGGGCGAGGGCATCGCCTGGGTGTGCGGCTGGTGCCTCGTGCTCGAGTACGCCGTCTCCGTGGCCGCCGTCGCGGTCGGCGCGAGCGAGTACGTCGACGAGACCCTGCGGGTGTTCGGGCTGCACCTGCCGACCGCACTGTCGGCGCCTCCGGGCGAGGGCGGCATGGTCAACCTGCCGGCCGCCGTCCTGGTGCTGCTCGCCACGGCGGTCCTGCTCCCGGGTGCGCGCGAGAGCGCCTGGGTGAACACGGTCATGGTCATCGTGAAGATCGCCCTGCTCGTGTTCTTCGTCATCGTGGCCTTCTCGGCGTTCCAGGCGCAGAACTTCGAGCCGCTCGCACCGATGGGTGCCGCCGGGGTCACCGCGGCCGCGTCCCGGCTGTTCTTCTCGTACATCGGGTTCGACGCCGCGTCGACCGCCGGAGAAGAGGCGAAGAACCCGCGCCGAGACCTCCCCCGCGCGATCATCGGGTCGATCGCGCTCATCACGGCGCTGTACATCCTCGTCGCGATCGCGGCCATCGGCGCCCGCTCGTGGACGTCGTTCTCGTCGACCGAGGCCTCGCTCGTGCGCATCGTCGTCGACGTCACCGGACAGCCGTGGGTCGCCCTGGTGTTCTCGATCGGCGCCGTCATCGCGATCGCGAGCGTCGTGCTCACCGTGCTCTACGGGCAGACCCGCATCCTGCTCACGATGGCCCGCGACGGACTCGTGCCGAAGGTGTTCGGCCGGGTCTCGCACCGCACCGGCACCCCCGTCTGGAACACCCTCATCATCGGGGTCGTCGTGACGATCGTCGCCGCACTGGTACCGCTCGGGGAGCTCGCGGACGCGACGAGCATCGGCACGCTCGTGGCGTTCGCCCTCGTGAACGTGTCGGTCATCGTGCTCCGTCGGACCCAGCCGTCGCTCGAGCGGTCGTACCGCGTGCCGCTGTTCCCCGTCGTGCCGATCATCGGCGCGCTCTGCTGCGTGCTGCTCGCGGTGTTCCTCGGCATCGGCACCTGGATCGCCTTCGGCATCTGGATGGTCGCCGGCGCCGCGCTCTACCTGGCCTACGGCCGCCGCCACAGCACGCTGCGCTGACGCGCCCGCCGCCCGCCCGCCCGCCCGGCTCTTCCGCCGGACTTCACGCGCTCACCGACACTTCACGCGCGCCGCAGCCCGTGAGGTGTCGCTCAGCGCGTGAACTCCTCCGTCCACAGGCGTCGCGGCAGTGGCCGCTCATCCACAGATTGCGGCCGGTCGAGTCCGGGCCGCCGGCGAACGGCCAGCCTGAGCGCATGAACTCGCCAGCACAGCGCCCCCTCCTGCTCCGAGCGACCGCGGCGGACCCGTCGCACGCCCGGCTGCTCCAGCGGCGACATGCGGCCGGGTCACTGGTGCGACTCCTCGCGGGTGTGTACATCTGCACTGCCGACTGGGATCGACTGGACCCGGTCGGCCGCCACCTCGCCAGAGCTCGGGCGGTGGCACCGCGACTGCGTCCGGGATCGGTCTTCTCCCACCTCAGCGCAGCCCTCATCCACGGCTGGCCGCTGATCGGCGATGCACCGGACCGTGTCCACGTCACCGATCGGGCGGCCCCGGTCATCCAGCACCGTGCCGGGCTCATCCGTCACCCGAGCAGCCGAACCCCCTGCACCCGAGCGCGCCCGTTCGACGGCGTCCCGGTCACGTGCACCTTGGACACCGCGTGCGCCGTCATCGCGACGGAGCCGGCGCACGTCGCCGCGGTCGCCGTCGACGCAGCCATCCGAGGCGGCACCCTGGCCTTCGCGGACCTCCGGCAGGCGGTGCCGGTGCGCCCGGCCCGGGGTTCAGTGCGCGCCGAGACGGTGCTCGCAGCGCTCCACGTGGGCCACGAGTCGGTCGGCGAGTCCTTCACCGCAATCCGCTTCGTCCAGCTCGGACTCCCACCCTGCGAACCACAGGTGGAGTTCCGCCACGCGGACGGCTCAGTGGATCGAGTCGACTTCTGGTTCCCGTCGCTCGGTGTGGTCGTCGAGTTCGACGGTCGGCAGAAGTACGTGGACCCGAGCATGCTCGACGGGCGCGACCCCGCCGACGTGCTCTGGGCGGAGAAGCGGCGGGAGGACCGGCTCCGATCGCTCCCGGCTGTCCGCTCGGTCATCCGCGTCACGTGGTGGCACCTCGTCGAACTCGATCGCCTCCGAGCGCTGTTCCGCGCACACGGCGTCTGGGTGTGACGGAGACGATCTCACGCGCTCAGCGACACCTCACGGGCGTCGGGCGGCATGAAGTGTCGCTCAGCGCGAAAAGTCCCGGCCGCAAGCCCCCCGCACGCGACGAAGGCCGCCGCCCCGAGGGGCAGCGGCCTTCGTGACCGAACGGTCGAGACTACGCGAGCTCGATCGTGGCGCCGGCGGCCTCGAGGGCCTCCTTCGCCTTGTCGGCCGTCTCCTTGTTGACACCCTCGAGGATCTTGGCGTCGGCGGTCTCGACGAGCGCCTTGGCCTCACCGAGGCCGAGCGACGTCAGGCCACGGACCTCCTTGATGACCTGGATCTTCTTGTCACCAGCGGACTTGAGGACGACGTCGAACTCCGACTTCTCCTCAGCGGCCTCGGCCGGGGCGCCGGCGGCGGCCGGAGCGGCAGCGGCGACCGGGGCGGCCGCGGTGACCTCGAAGACCTCTTCGAACTTCTTCACGAAGTCCGAGAGCTCGATGAGCGTGAGCTCCTTGAAGGCCTCGATGAGCTCGTCCTGCGAAAGCTTCGCCATGATTTTCTCCTACTACTAGCTAGATCGTGTGGTTGTGGAACGCGAGCCTGATCAGGCCGCGGACTCCTGCTTCTCGCGAAGGGCGTCCACGGTGCGGACGGCCTGCGAGAGGGGGGCCTGGAACAGGTACGCAGCACCGAACAGCGAGGCCTTGAAGGCGCCGGCGAGCTTGCCGAGCAGGACTTCACGGGACTCGAGGTCGGCGAGCTTGTCCACCTCGGTCGCGGAGAGCGGGTTACCGTCGAAGTAACCACCCTTCACCACGAGCTCGGGGTTCGCCTTGGCGAATGCACGCAGCGACTTCGCGACGGCGACGGTGTCACCGTGGACGAAGGCGAGAGCGGACGGACCGGCGAGCTCGTCGTCGAACGACGAGATGCCGGCGTTGTTCGCCGCGATCTTGGTCAGCGTGTTCTTCACCACGGCGTACGTGGCGTGCTCACGGATCGAGTTGCGGAGCTCCTTGAGCTGCGCGACCGTGAGACCGCGGTACTCGGTGAGCAGAACGGCGTTCGAGCTACGGAAGGACTCCGTGAGCTCGGCGACCGCAGCTTCCTTGTTCGCCATGGTTCTCCTTGGGGTTCTTGCCGGCAGCCCCAGGACTCCACCACATGAAAAAAGCTCCGGCGCAGAGGCTCGGAGCTGCTCCCCCGCGAACGGAAGGAGAGGTTCGGAACACCTGCGCGGGCTGCCTCATGAGTGAGGACCTTCGTTCGCGCTGCGAGCAGCACGACAACCGGCGGTCTTTGGCTTCGAGAACTGTAGCACGGCACGACGGTCGCGACCAACCGTCGGACGGGAGGCGCGGTGCCGGCCCGCACCGCGCCTCCCGTGCGTCAGTCGGTGGCGGACGGGACCGGGGTCGCCGACCAGTCGTCGGTCGCGTCCTCGGACGGGGAAGCGGAAGCGGACGCGGACGCGGACGACGCAGCAGGCGCAGCGGCCGCTGCCGACGCACCGCCAGCCGCAGCCACGGACGACGCCGCGGCCGACGCCGCGTCGGCCACCGGCCGCTCCGACGGCAGGTGCACCGTGAACACGGTGTCCCCCGGCTCGCTCGTCACGTCCACGGACCCGCCGTGCGCCTGCACGACCGCGTCCACGATGGCGAGCCCGAGCCCCGTCGACCCCGCGGTGCGCGAGCGGGAGCTGTCGGCGCGGGCGAACCGCTCGAACAGCTTCGGCAGGAACTCCGGGTCGATGCCCTGCCCGGTGTCCCGCACGGTCAGGTCCACGCCGGTCCCCGAGGCCGACGGCGCGAGCCCCACGGTGATGCGGGTGCCGTCCGGGGTGTGGGTCCGGGCGTTGGTGACGAGGTTGACGATCACCTGGTGCAGGCGCGCGGCGTCGCCCACCACCGTCACGGGGGTCGACGGGACGTCCACCTCGATCGGGTGGTCCGGCGATGCCGCGTGCGCGTCGTTCACCGCGTCGAGCACGAGCCCGGTGAGGTCCACGTCGTCGAACTGGATCTCGCGGCCCTCGTCGAGTCGGGCGAGCAGCAGCAGGTCCTCGACCATGCTCGTCATGCGCTTCGACTCGGACTCGATCCGGCTCATCGCGTACACGACGTCCTTCGGCAGGTCCGCACCCATCCGACGGGTGAGCTCGGCGTACCCGCGCACCGATGCCAGGGGCGTCCGGAGTTCGTGCGACGCGTCGGCGACGAACTGGCGGACCTTCTGCTCGGAGCGCTCGCGGGCCTGCATGGCGCCGGCGATGTGGCCGAGCATCCGGTTGAAGGCGCTGCCGACGCGGCCGACCTCGGTGCGGGGGTCGGTGTCGGGCACGCGGACGTCCTGCAGGGCGTCGCTGCGCTCGAGTGGCATGCGGGCGACGGTCGAGGCGGTCTCGGCGACCCGTTCGAGCGGCCGCAAGGACCGGCGGACGACGACCGCGGCGACGACGGACGCGGCGACGAGCGCTGCCGCGACGACGATGATCACGACGAGCAGCAGCGACCGGACGCTCTCGTACACGGGCGACATCGGGAGTCCGACCACGAGGACGGCGTTGCCGAGCACCGGGTTGTCGACCTGCACGGCGGCCACGCGGTAGCGGCCGAGCGATCCGCCGAGGTCCATCGTGGCCGGGTCGACGCCGACCTTGACGTTGCCCAGGCGGTCGAGCTGCGTCGTCGTGAGCTGCAGCCGCGAGCTGTTGTCGGTCAGGACGATCCCGCCCGCGCCGCCACCGGAGAAGTAGTACGCGGTGAGGGTGCCGGCCGCCTGGCCGAGGGGTTGCAGGGCGTCGTCGTTCGGGCGCTGCCCGTTCGGGTTCTGCTGTCCCTCGCCGAACTTCGTGCTCGCACGGTCGGTCGCCTTCGAGAGCTGGCTGTCGATCGTGCCCGTCTGGATGGACGCGAGCGCGATGATGCTCCCGGCACCGATGACCGCGCTGACGGCGACGACGAGCGCGACGATGCTCAGGACGAGCCGACGACGGAGGGTCACTGCACCGACCTCAGGACGTGGGCTTGATGACGTACCCGACGCCGCGCACGGTGTGGATCATCGGGGTCTCGCCCGCGTCGATCTTCTTGCGCAGGTAGGAGATGTAGATCTCGACGACGGAGGACTTGCCCCCGAAGTCGTAGGACCACACGCGGTCGAGGATCTGCGCCTTCGACAGCACGCGGCGCGGGTTGCGCATCAGGAAGCGGAGGAGCTCGAACTCGGTCGCGGTCAGCTCGATCGGCCGACCGGCGCGGGACACCTCGTACGACTCCTCGTCGAGCACCAGGTCGCCCACGACGATGCGCGAGTCGCCGGCCTCGGAGATCGAGATCTGGGAGCGACGGATGAGCCCGCGGAGCCTCGCCACGACCTCTTCGAGGGAGAAGGGCTTCGTGACGTAGTCGTCGCCGCCCGCGGTGAGACCGGTGACGCGGTCCTCCACGGAGTCCTTGGCGGTGAGGAACAGCACGGGGGTGTCGTCGTTGTTCTGCCGCAGCCGGCTGAGCACCTGCAGACCGTCGAGGTCCGGCATCATCACGTCGAGCACCATCGCGTCCGGCTTCCACTCGCGCGCCGTGCTCAGTGCGTCCTGGCCGCCGTTCGCGCTCTTGACGTCCCAGCCCTCGTAGCGGAGCGCCATGGACAGGAGGTCGGTGAGGCTGGCCTCGTCGTCGACGACGAGGATGCGCAACGGTGTTCCGTCGGCACGCGTGAGGCGCGGGGCTGCTGCAGGCTGGGAGATGGTCACGACTTCGAGTATCGAGAGTTTCCTATGAGCGGTCTGTGGAGCGCCCCTCGGCGCTCTGTGGATTCCCGAGCAGGCACTCGGCGTCCGCTCCGTACCGTGAGCGCCATGCTCCGATCCTCGGCCTGGCCGGCCTCCGCCCGATCCGTCGACACCGCGCGCATCGAGGAGTCCGCCCGGATCGCAGGCGGTCCCGGGAGGCGCGGCGCGACCCCGGCGGACCGGCTCGCGTTCGCCCGGTCGGTCGCCGCCACGGCCCCGCTGCTGTCCGCGGGGACGGCCGGTGGCTCCTTCGCCGCTCTGGCTGCCGTCGCGGCCGCGGACGTCGCCCTCGCGCGCACGGTCGAGCCGCACCTCGACGCGCTCGGCATCCTCGCGCAGGCCGGGGTGGACGCTCCGGAGGGTTCGACGTGGGGCGTGTTCGCCGCCGAGGGCCCGGGGCTGCGGCTCACGGCGACATCGGGCGGCTCGGACGGCTCGTTCGCGCTCGACGGCACGAAGCCGTGGTGCTCCCTCGCGTCGAGCCTCTCGAACGCGCTCGTCACCGCCCACGTCGGGGACGACCGGCAGCTGTTCGCGGTGGACCTCCGGCAGGACGGTGTGACGGTGCACGACGAGGCCTGGGTCGCCCGTGGCATGCCGGACGTGCCGAGCGGCCCGGTCGACTTCGCCGGGGTGCACGCGACGCCCGTCGGCGCTCCCGGCTGGTACCTCACGCGTCCGGGGTTCGCCTGGGGCGGGATCGGTGTCGCGGCGTGCTGGTGGGGTGGCGCGGTCGGACTCGCCCGGGTCCTCCGCTCCCTGGTGGTGTCCCGGCCCGAGTCCGAGCTGCTGCAGGCCGCCCTCGGCGCGACGGTCGCCGACCTCGCCGACGCCGAGGACGCCCTCGCCGACGCCGCGGCCCGGATCGACGGCGCGGGCACCGACTCCGGCGCCGCGTCCGCCCCGGACTCCGACGACGACTGGTCGCTGCTCGCCCAGGTCGTGCGCTCCCGGGTCCGCCGGGCCGTCGACGCCGTCCGGGAGCGGGTCGTGCGGACGATCGGCCCCGCTCCCCTGACCTCGGACCCGGCGGTCGCCGCGCGCGTCGCCGACCTCGAGCTCTACGTGCTGCAGGACCACGGCGAGCGGGACCTCGCCCGCACCGGCCGCATCGTCGTCGAGCGCGGCGGTGTCGCGTGGTGAGCTTCGACCACCGCGAGCCGGGCACCGACCCCGCCGACTGGACGCCCTTCCTGCGGTCGGTGCCCTCGCTGCCGGTGCGGCTCGACGGGGTCGCCGCGGTCGTGGTCGTCGCGCCGCACCCCGACGACGAGACCCTCGGCGCCGGCGGGCTGATCGCGTCCGCCGCGGACGCCGGTGTCCCCGTGCACGTGCTGCTCGTGTCCCGCGGCGAGGGCTCGCACCCGGACTCGCCGAGCACCTCCCCCGAGCGACTCCGGGTGATCCGGGACGCCGAGTTCCGGGCGGCGCTGGCTGCACTCGCCCCCGCGGCGAGCGCGACGGTCCTGGACGTCCCGGACGGTGGGCTCCGCGAGCACCCGGACGTGCTCCGGGCGGCGCTCACCGAGCGGGTCGGGGTCGGGCCGGTCGACGGTCCCGTGCTGGTCGTCGCGCCGTGGCGTGGGGACGGGCACCGGGACCACCGCATCGCGGGCGAGGTCGCCGCGGACGTCGTCGCGGGCACTCCGGGAGCGGAGCTGCTCGAGTACCCGATCTGGGCGTGGCACTGGGACGCCCCATCCGACCCCGCGGCGCCCTGGGACCGGGCCCGGTCGCTGGCGCTGTCGTCGGCGGTCCTGGACCGGAAGCGCGCCGCACTCGACGCCTACCCCTCGCAGACCCGGCCGCTCTCGCCGGCCCCGGGCGACGAGGCGATCGTCGACGCCCGGCACGCCGCGCACCACCTGCGGCCGACCGAGTGGTTCTTCGCCGTGTCCGCGGTGCAGTCGTCCCGCTCCCGGGAGTCCTTCGACGCCCACTACGAGCGGAAGCCGGAGGGCTGGGACTTCGAGGGCTCCTGGTACGAACGGCGGAAGCGTGCCGTGACCCTGGCGGCGCTCCCCCGCGAGCGGTACCGGTCCGCGCTCGAGCTCGGCTGCGCGACGGGGGTGCTGACGGCCGCGTTGACCGAGCGCGCCGACGCCGTGCTCGGGACCGACATCGCCGCGGCACCACTGGAACGTGCCCGGCTGCGTGCGCCGGCCGCCCGGTTCGTCCAGGCCGAGCTGCCGTCGGAGTGGCCGGACGGTCGATGGGACCTCGTCTTGTTTTCCGAGGTCGGGTACTACCTGTCGCCGGCGGACCTCGACGCCACGATCGACCGGGCGCTCGGTTCCCTCGACGACGACGGTGTCCTCGTCGCCTGTCACTGGCGGCACCCCGACGACGACGCCGTGACCTCGGGTGACGTCGTGGACGCCCGCATCGCCGAGCGGTGGCCGCGGCCCGCGCTCGTCCGGCACGTCGAGGAGGACTTCGTCCTGAGCGTCTTCCCCGGTCCGTCGGTGGTCTCCGTCGCGACGACGGAAGGGCTGACCCCGTGACGCTCCCCGCACGCGTCGACGTCGTCGTGCCGGCGCACGACGAGGAGGACGGCATCGGCGGCTGCGTCGAGGCCCTCGCCGACGCGGTCCGGGTCCTGCGGCGAGCGCACCCCACCGTCGAGGTGTCGGTCGTGGTCGTCCTGGACGGGTGCACGGACCGGACGGCGTTCGTCCTCCGGTCGGCGGCGGCCGCGGACCCGCTCTGGACCGAGGTCCCCCTCGAGGTCGTCGAGACCGCGCACCTCGGCGTCGGACGAGCACGGGCCGTCGGGACCACCCGTGCCCTCGCGACGGGACCGGAGCCGTCCGAGCGGTGGACGGCCCACACGGACGCCGACTCCCGCGTCGACCCGGGCTGGCTCGTGCAGCAGGTCGAGGCCCACGCCGACGGCGCGCACGTCCTGGTGGGGGCCGTGGTGCCGGACCCGGACGACCTCGACCCCGTGGTCCTCGCCCGGTGGACGCACGCGCACCCGCCGGGGTCGACGCTCGGCCACGTGCACGGTGCGAACCTCGGGCTGCGGGGGGACGTGTGCCTGGCGATCGGTGGCTTCGACCCGGTGCCCGAGCACGAGGACGTCCGGCTCGTCGAGCGTGCACGAGCCCTCGGGTTCGACGTGCGCGCGACGACGGACCTCCCCGTGGTGACGAGCGGCCGGTTCGACGGTCGGACACCGGGCGGCTACGCCGAGCACCTCCGCCGGACGTACGGCGACGCCAGCTGAGGCTTCATCGGAAGTTCTTGGGATCCCGCAGCGCCGCTCATCGACTGCCTCCCTACGGTCTCCTCGACCCCAACACCGAGGAGAACCATGTTCCTGACCTACCTCAGGCGCGAACTCACGAACCGCAAGAAGCAGACCGTCATCATCGCGATCGGCATGGCGCTCGCCATCGCCCTCGTGGTCATCGTGTCCTCGATCGCGGGCGGCGTGAAGGCCGCGCAGGCGAGCGTGCTGCAGTCCGTCTACGGCGTCGGTACCGACATCACCGTGACGAAGACCGAGACCCCGACCGGCTCCGCCACCGGGCGTCCGAGCTTCGACTTCGGCAGCCAGGGCAGCTCCGGCAGCGGCAGTGGGTCGACCGACCTCTCGCAGTCCCGGCTCGCCGTCTCCCGCGGGTCCAGCACGCTCAGCGCGTCGGACGTGCAGACCGTCACGAGCACGAGCGGGGTGAAGGCCGCGACCGGTGTCCTGACCCTCGAGAACAGCACGTTCTCGGGCCAGGTGCAGCAGCAGTCGGACAGCAGCAGCAGCTCGAGCGACAGCAGCGGCACCGGGACCCAGCAGGGTCCGCCGAGCGGCGGCGAGGGCGGCGGCGGCTTCGGCGGCGGATCGTTCAGCGTCGACTCGTTCACCGTCACGGGCATCCCGGTGTCCGGTGACACCGTCGGGCCGCTGACGAGCACCGAGCTCACGAAGGGTCGCGCGTTCACGTCGGCGGACGCGGGCAAGGACGTCGTCGTGCTCGACGCCGCCTACGCGAAGAGCGAGTCGAAGGCCGTCGGCGACACCGTCTCCATCGGCGGGAAGGACTTCTCGGTCATCGGCATCGTGTCGTCCACCGGCTCGTCGTCGACCACCGGTTCGAACACGTACATCCCGCTGGACACCGCGCAGGCACTGGCGGACCTGGACGGCAAGGTCACCTCGATCTACGTCTCGGCGTCGTCCTCGTCGGACGTCGGCACGATCAAGTCCGCGCTGCAGAAGCAGCTCACCAGCGCCACCGTGTCGACCGAGGCCGACCTCGCGTCGAGCGTCTCGGGCTCGCTGAGCACCGCCTCGAGCCTCGTCTCGAACCTCGGCACCTGGCTGTCGATCGTCGTGCTCGCGGCGGCGTTCCTCATCGCCATCCTCTTCACGATCTCCGGCGTCACCCGACGCACGCGGGAGTTCGGCACCCTCAAGGCGATCGGCTGGTCGAACGGCCGCATCACGCGCCAGGTCGCCGGCGAGTCCCTCGTGCAGGGCATCATCGGCGGCGTGATCGGTGCGGCCGCTGGTCTCATCGGCATCCTCGTCGTGAACGTCATCTCCCCGACGATCTCGGCGAGCGCCTCGTCCACGACGAACCGCGGCGGCATGGGCGGCGGCGGGATGCCCGGCGGCGCGGCGACGGCGGCGGCCGGCAGCGGCACGACCGGTGGTGCCCCCGCCGGTGGGTTCGGCGGCGGCGGTGCGAGCACGGCCTCGACGACCGACGTCGTCCTGCACGCCCCCGTCACCGTCGAGGTGATCCTGCTCGCGATCGGCCTCGCCGTGCTCGGCGGCCTCATCGCCGGCGCACTCGGCGGCTGGCGGGCGAGCCGGCTCCGTCCGGCCGAGGCCCTGCGGAGCGTGGCCTGATGCCCGGGCCGACCACCGGCGCGACCCCCGTCGTCGCCGGCCCCGACAGCACCGCATCGACACCGGAACCGACAGGAGCCCCCGTGACCAGCATCGACACCGCGCCCTCCGCTGCGGAGGCGAGCCGCGCCTCCAGGCCGATCTACGCCCTGAAGAACGTGAGCAAGACGTACAAGCAGAAGAACCGGACCGTCACCGCGCTGACGAACGTCGACCTGACCATCCCGCAGGGACAGCTCGTCGCGATCCAGGGGCCGACCGGCGGCGGCAAGTCGACCCTGCTGCAGATGCTCGGCGCGCTCGACCGTCCGAGTGCCGGCAGCGTGCTCCTCGGTGACCAGGACGTGGCGAAGCTCGGGGACGGGGCGCTGACGAACCTGCGGGCGACCGAGATCGGGTTCGTCTTCCAGAGCTTCAACCTCATCCCGACGTTGACGGCGCTGGAGAACGTCGAGACCGCGTTCGCCGGATCCCTCGCGAACCGGTCGCGGTCGGAGATCCGCGACCGTGCGACCGCAGCGCTCCGGGAGGTCGGCCTCGGCGAACGGCTCGACCACCTGCCCGCGGAGCTGTCCGGCGGGCAGCAGCAGCGCGTGGCCATCGCGCGGGCGCTGGTCAAGAACCCGAGCGTGCTGCTGGCGGACGAGCCGACCGGTGCGCTCGACGAGGCGACCCGTGACGAGATCATGGGGCTCATCGAGAAGCAGTGGAAGGAGCGCGGGCTCACCGTGGTCATCGTCACGCACGACTCGTGGGTGGCGAAGCGGGCCGAGCGCCGCCTGCACATCAAGCAGGGTCAGGTGCGCGAGGTGTAGGCAGGGCCGGCCGCCGGGGCCGCTGGGACCGCTGGCTCCGCCGGTGTTTCGCGCTGAGCGACAGTTCACGGGCCACCGAGCGCGTGAACTGTCGCTCAGCGCGTGAACTCGCGGCGCCGCCGCGGCGCCCGGCGGCGCCCGGCGCCCCTACGCCGCCGGGTAGTCGCAGTACGCGAACCAGCGCGAGTCCGGCGACCACGGCGGCACGTTCACGGTCCCCTGCCCGCCCTCGAGCGTGACGAGGGTCTCCGGCTGGACGGCGATCCGGGCGCCGCGCACGAGCGAGCCGGGCAGGAGCCGGAGCTCCACGCGGTGGTCAGCGGGGTGGCCCTGCACGCCGGGCTCGTACGACAGGTAGAGCAGGTGGGCGCCGTCCGGCGAGACGTGCGGGAACCAGTTCACCCGGTCGTCGTTCGTGATCCGGACCGGGTCGGTCGCCCCGGGCCAGAGGGCGACGAGCTGCGCAGTGCCCGGCGTGAACCGCTCCGAGTTCCACACGAGCATGTCGCCCGCGAACGAGACGCCGTCGTCGGGGTGCTCGTCGCGGGTCAGGAACGTCGGGTCCCCGGTGGCCGGGTCGACGAGGGCGACGTCGGTGGTCCAGACGCCCTCCTCGGTGCGCTCCCCGACGATCGCCGCGAGGGTCTCGCCGTCGGGCGCGATGCCGTGCAGGTAGAACTTCCGGACGACCGGCAGCGCGGTGGTGACGTCGGTGAGGGTCGCCGCCGCTCCCCCGGCCGGCACGGGTACCCGGTACAGGTCCCCGTCGCGGGCGCTCACCACGACGGAGTTGCCCGAGGGGTCGAGCACGTGGTCGTTGTTGATCTCGGGGACGCCGGGCATCGGGACGCGCACGAGGGCGGTCTCGTCGAGCACGGCGTCGCCGTCGGCAGGGGGCCGCAGCAGCCAGAGGTCGCCGTCCCCGTTCAGCACGAGGGTGCCGTCGGCCAGCACGTTCGGCGCCTCGACGAGCACCGAGCTCGACTCGAACACGAGCCGGCTCGTCCGGCTCTCGACGTCGTACATGTGCACCCGGCTGGTCTGTCCCGGCAGCAGTTGCCGCCCGCGTGACTCGCTCATGGTCCCATCCTGTCCGGATTCCGTCCGCCGAGTCTCGCCCCGGCGGACACCTTCGTGGCCTCGCGGACGCGAAAGCGTCCGCCCGGCCGAGTCTCGCTGCCAGCGCACGCACCCGCGCACCAGCGCACGCATGCGCGCACCAGCGCACGCACGGACGGGAGGCGCGGCGCGGGTCGGACCCGCACCGCGCCTCCCGTCAGGCGGTCCCGCCTACTTCACCGCACCGGCCGTCAGGCCGGCCACGAACTGCCGCTGCACGATGAGGAACGCGATCACGACCGGGATCGAGACGACGAGGGACGCCGCCATGATCTGGTTCCAGTACACGTTCGTCTGGGTCGAGTACTGCTGCAGACCGACCGCCAGCGTCTGCCCGTCGCCGTTCGTCATGACCGAGGCGAAGAGCACCTCGCCCCAGGCCGTCATGAACGAGTAGATGCCGACCGCGACCAGACCGGGACGCGCCGAGGGCAGGATGACCCTGAAGAGGGCACCCATCGGGCCCGAGCCGTCGACCATCGCGGCCTCGTCGAGTTCACGCGGGATGGTCTCGAAGTAGCCCGCGAGCATCCAGATCGAGAACGGGAGCGTGAACGTCAGGTAGGTGATGATCAGGCCGGTCCAGCTGCCGACGAGCTGGATGCCGAGCGCGTTCCCGAGGTTCGTGAAGATGAGGAACAGCGGGAGCAGGAACAGCACGCCGGGGAACATCTGGGTGGAGAGCACCGCGGTGGTGAAGGTGCTCTTGCCCTTGAAGTTCCAGCGCGAGACACCGTAGGCGGCGAAGGTCGCGATGATCAGCGAGAACACCGTCGCGACCGTGCAGACCACGAGCGAGTTGATGAAGTACTTGCCGAGCGGGACCGTCGACCACATGTCGATGAACGGCTGGATGGTGATGTTCGTCGGGATCCACGTGAAGTCGTTCTGCACGTCACCGAGCGGCTTGATGGCCGTGGTGATCATCACGTAGAGCGGGACGACCGTGAACAGGGTCAGGACGACCAGGGTCACGACCTTGAAGGACTTGGCGCCGAATGTCTCACGCACGGACGGACCTCCGGTTGGTCACGGCCAGGTAGATGCCGGTGACGATGAGCAGGAAGATGAGGAGCAGGACGCTCATCGCGGCACCGGAGCCGAAGTTCCAGGTGATGAAGGACGCGTTGTAGATGTGGAAGCTCAGCAGGTCCGCCGCCGGGGGCTGGGCGGTCGAGCCGAACAGCACGAACGGTGTGTTGAAGTCGTTGAACGTCCAGAGGAACATCACGAGCACGAGCGTCACGTTGACCGGGCGCACCATCGGCAGCGTGATCGAGCGCCACTGCCGGAAGGGCTTCGCGCCGTCGACCGAGGCGGCCTCGTACACGTCGTTCGGCACGGACTGCAGGCCGGCCATGAGCATGAGGAACGCGAACGGCCAGGTCTTCCAGATCGCCACGACGACGACCGAGACGAAGGCGTTCGAGCCGATCAGCCAGAACGGCCCGGTGCCGTTGAACAGGTGCAGCTGGTCCACGAGGATGTGGTTGATCGCACCGGAGTCACGCTGGAACATGAACTTCCAGGTGATGATGCCGGCGTACATCGGCAGCGCGTACGGCACGAGGAAGAGCGTGCGGAAGAGCCCGCGGCCCTTGAACGGCTTCTGCAGCGCGACCGCGGCGGCCATGCCGAAGGTCCACGAGAGCCCGACCACGAGGACCGTGAAGCCGCACGTGATGAGGAACGAGTTCAGGACGCCCTTGCCGATCGCCTGGTCGAAGTCGATGACGACCGAGTAGTTGCGCAGCCCCGCGAACGGTGCGGCACCCCAGTTGGCGATGAAGTACTTGGTGAGCTGGATGAACGAGATCCAGATGCCGGTGAGCATCGGCACGATGTGGATCAGCAGCTCGAAGAGGATGGCGGGCGCGACGAGCGCGTAGGGCAGCCAGTGTCCCTTGCGCTTCCGACCGGGCGGACGGCCCGACGTGGTCGGGCCGTTCGTGTGGGTCAGGTCGATGCGCTCGGAGTCGGGCAGGACCGAGGTGGACATGAGCGGGGGCCTTTCGGCAGGAGGGGGATCGGGTGCTTCGCGCGGACCGTGGCAGCGGTCGGGAGGCGCGGCATGCGTGAGCCGATCGGCTCACCCCCGGCGTGTGGCCGGGTGCGGAACCGCAGGTCGCGGGCTCGACGTGGGCGGGGCCGTGGACCTGAGGGGTGGAGGCCCGGGCGCGTCCTTGCGGACGCGACCCGGGCCTCCTGGGCGGATCAACCAGCGGCCTGGGACACCTGGTCCTGGGCGGTCTGGAGCGCCGACTTGATGTCGCTGTCCGAGACGGTGGAACCGGTCGCGATCTTGGCGAACATGTCGTTCATCGCCTTGCCGACCGTGGACTCGAACTGGTCCTCGGCGGGCACCAGCGGGAGCGGCTTCGCCTTGTTGTTGTAGATGTCGAGGAACGTCTTCGTCTGCTCGTCGGTGACCGAGTCAGCAGCCGCGGCGAGCACCGGCAGCGCCGAGTACGGCTTGTCGAGCGTCGTCTGCGTGTCCGCGCTCGTCATGTACTTGACGAACTTGAGCGCGCCGTCCTTGTTCTTCGTGTTCTTGAAGATCGACAGGTTGATGCCGGCCGGGAAGGACGCGATGTCCTGACCGTCAGCGGTGGTCGGGAACGGCACGACGCCGAACTCGTCCGTCTTCATGCCCTGCGACGTGATGGTCGCGTTCGCGTTGTTCTGCGTGAGCATCATCGCGGCCTTGCCGTTCGCGAAGTCCGAGACGGCCTGGGTGCCGTTGTCGTACTGCGCGTTCGACGGGTTGACGACCTTGTCGGACTGCATCAGGTCGAGGTAGCGCTTGATGCCGTCGACGTTCGCCTTCTGGGTGAAGGTCGGCTTGCCGTCCTTGTCGAACCACTCGCCGCCGTTCTGGGCGGAGGTGATGAACGCGAAGTGCGAGTTCTCGGTGTACGAGCCACCGGCGATGGTGAAGCCGTACTTGTCACCCGAGGTGAGCTTCTTCGCGTCGGCGGTGAGGTCCTCCCACGTGGTCGGCGCTTCGATGCCGGCGTCCGAGAACATCTTCTTGTTGTAGTACAGGCCGTAGGCGAGGCCGTAGAGCGGGACGCTCGTGACGGTCTTGCCGGGCGCGCCACCGGTCGAGAGCGCGACCTTGCCGAACTTGTCGGACCCGCCGATCGCCTTCATCTCCGAGTCACCGAACTCCTGGAAGGCGCCGGTGGCCTGGAGCGACGTCGCCCAGGTGTTGCCGATGTTGACGACGTCGGGGCCCTGGCCCGAGGTGACGGCGGTCTGGATCTTGTTCTGCAGGTCGTTCCAGCCGATGACCTGGAGGTCGACCTTGATCCCGGTCTCCTTGGTGAACTTCTTGAGGACGGGGGTCAGCACCTCCTTGTCGTTCTGGAGCGACGTGCCCTGGTTGGACGCCCAGTAGGTGAGCGTCTTGGAGTCGCCGGACGAACCGGAGCCTCCGGAGGAGCAGGCTGCGAGGCCGGTCACGGTGAGTGCCGCGGCCGCGGTGATGGCCAGTGCGCGGATGGCAGTGCGCATGACTCTCTACTTTCTCGTCGTTGAGATGGTGCAGGGGGTGGTACTGGTCGTGCTGTCGGGTGCTGCTGTGTGTGCGGTGCCGCTCCGGCCGGTCAGGCCAGGGTCGACGCCGCGGGGTCCCAGCCCTCGGGGAGGGTCGGGGAGGGTGCGACGGTGCTCTCCACGAGCACCGCCTCACCACGTTCGGCTGCCTCGGCGATGGAGACCATCACGTCGAGGACGTGGAAGGCGAGGGCACCGGGGACCCGGTTCTCCTCTCCTGCACGGAGCGAGCGGGCCAGGTCGACCACGCCGGTGCCGCGCGAGTAGGTGGACCCCACGGCGGGGATCGTCTCGGGTTCCTCGGAACCGAGTGCGTACAGCTCGGTGTCGCCGTCGAAGTTGTTCGGGTCGGGGAACACGACCGTGCCGGTCTCGCCCGCGATCTCGACGAAGCCGGTGCGGCCGCGGTCGGACTCGAACGAGAAGACGCTCTGCGCGCTGCCGCCGTTCTCGAACTCGATGAGGGCCGAGTGGTTCGTCGGGACCTCGACCGGGAACTCGGTGCCCGCCTTCGGGCCGGAGCCGATGGTGCGGGTCGCGCGGGACTTCGACGCGGTCGCGGTGACCTTCTTCACGGGGCCGAACGCCTGCACGAGGGTCGTGATGTAGTACGGGCCGATGTCGAACAGCGGGCCGGCGCCGTACGCGAAGAGGAACTCGGGGCTCGGGTGCCACGACTCCGGGCCGGGGCTCTGGAAGAGCGTCAGGCCGTTGAGCGGGGTGCCGATGCGACCGTCGCGGATGGTGCGCAGCGCGGTCTGGAGCCCGGCACCGAGGAACGTGTCCGGGGCGACGCTGACGGTCTTGCCGGCGGCACGGGCGGCGTCGCGCAGCTCGGCGGCGCTCGCACGGTCGAGGGCGTAGGGCTTCTCGCCCCAGACGTGCTTGCCGGCGGCGAGGGCCTGCAGGGCGACCTCGACGTGGGCGGCCGGGATCGTCAGGTTGACGACGATCTCGATGTCGTCGTTCGCGAGGAGCTCCTCCACCGTGCCGGAACCGGCGACGCCCCACTTCTCCGCCTGTGCCGCTGCGCGGGGCAGGTCGATGTCGGCGATGAAGTGGACCGTCACGTCGGGGAAGACCGTGAGGTTCGAGAGGTACTGGTCGGAGATGACCCCGGCGCCGATGACGCCGACGCCGACCGGGCCGGTGCGGGTGGTCTCGGTGGCGTCGACCTGCGTGTCGGTCGCGGTGGTGGTGTCGGTCATGCGCGGGCCCCCTCGAGGAACGTGTAGGAGTCGGTGACGGCCTGGAAGACGTCGCCCTCGTGGTCGTCGAGCTCGACGACGTGCAGCGCGTCCGGCGCCGCGGCGATGATCTCGCGGATCGGCATGACACCGTTGCCCACGGCGACCTGCTTCTTGTCGTCGTGCGAACCGTCGCCGTCCTTGACGTGCAGGAACTGGACCTTGTCGCCGTACTTGCCGATGATCGCCACCGGGTCGTCGCCGCCGACCTTCACCCAGTAGGTGTCGAGTTCGAGCACGACGTCGTCGGAGAGCGCGTCGGCGAAGACCTCGTAGGCGGAGACGCCGTCGATGCGGTTCGAGAACTCGAACGCGTGGTTGTGGTAGCCGAGAGTGAGACCGTGGTCCGCTGCGCGCGGCGCGAGGGCGCTCAGCTCGCGGGCGATGGCCTCGACGTCCTCGCGGGTGGTCCAGCGGGCCTCGTCGATGTGGGGGTCGATCAGGGTCGTGAGGCCGACGGTGACGCTCGCGTGGAAGATCTGCTCGAGGTCCTGCTCGCCGGCGTCGAGGAGCCGGGCGTGGCCGCTCGGGCTCTGCAGTCCGGCCGCGGCGAGGGCATCGCGCAGCGCCTCGGCGCGGTCGACGAAGCCGAAGGCCTCGACGTTCGTGTAGCCGATGTCGGCGATGCGCTGCAGCGTGCCGGGCAGATCGGCAGCGAGGGCGTCGCGGACTGTGTAGAGCTGGACCGAGAGCGGTTGGGTCACCAGGGGTTCTCCTCGTCGAGATGGTGTGGTCGACGTCGACCGAGCGTCACACTATGACCACTTTTGTCGGCGGTCAAGCAGAAGTTCGTGGTTCTTCGACGAACTTCGTTGCGTGGCGCGTTCGATGTGTGCTTCACTCCCCCACATGGTCGACTTGAACCGGACGGCAGCGTCGCCTCCGGTCGGGACGAGCGAGCTCTTCCAGATCCTCCGCGACGGCGTGCCGCGGACCCGGGCCGAGCTCGCCAGCCTGACGGGACTCGCGCGCTCCACGATCGGCGTGCGCCTCGATGCCCTCATCGAGGTCGGGCTCGTCGGACCCGTGGACACCGCGGCGTCCACGGGCGGACGCCCGCCTGCGCAGGTGGCGCTGATGCCCCGCGCACGCCTGGTCATCGCCGCCGACCTCGGGGCCTCGCACGGCCGCGTCGCCGTCACCGACCTCGTCGCCGAGCCGCTCGCCACCCGCGAGGCACGCATCGACATCGCGGCCGGCCCGGTCCCCACCCTGACGTGGCTCGTCGAGACGATCGACGCGCTCCTCGACGAGGTCGGCCGCGCCCGGGACGACGTCATCGCGATCGGCATCGGCGTCCCGGGGCCGGTCGAGTTCTCCACCGGACGCCCCGCGAACCCGCCGATCATGCCGGGCTGGGACGGCTTCGACGTGCCCGGATGGCTGCGCGCGCACATCGCCGCCCACGTCCTGCTCGACAACGACGTGAACATCGCGGCCCTCGGGGAGCGCGAGCACGGCTGGCCCGGTGTCGACCACCTGCTCTTCGTCAAGGTCGCCACCGGCATCGGCTCCGGGATCGTCTCGGACGGCGAGCTCCAGCGCGGCGCGCAGGGCACCGCGGGTGACATCGGTCACGTCCGGGTCTCGAGCGCCGGCGACGTGCCGTGCCACTGCGGGAACACCGGGTGCCTCGAGGCCGTCGCCTCCGGTCCGGCCATCGCCCGACGACTCCGCGCGAAGGGGCACGACGTGCACTCCAGCGCGGACGTCCTCGAACTCGTCAACCGGTCGGACCTCGACGCCATCCAGGCGGTGCGCCAGGCCGGACGTGACATCGGCGAGGTCCTCGCCACGTGCGTCTCGCTCATGAACCCGTCGGTCATCGCGCTCGGCGGATCGATCACCCAGGCCGGGGAGCACCTCCTCGCCGGGGTCCGCGAGGTCGTCTACTCCCGCTCCATGCCCCTCGCCACGGAACACCTGGTGATCGCGCAGTCGCGGGCGGGGTCGCTCGCGGCGCTCCAGGGAGCGGCGGCGCTCGCCATCGGGTACGCGCTCTCCCCCGCGGGGGTCGACGAGCTGGTGACGTTCGCCGAGGGGCGCCAGCTGGTCTCCTGACCGGTGCGTCGCGTCCGTGCGTCCGCCGGTGCGTCTGCCGGTGCGTCGCGTCCGTGGGTCCGCCGGTGCGTCGGTTTCGTCTCGTCGGTGCGTGGGGAGACAATCGTCGGGTGACGATCGTGCAGCCCACCCTGTGGGGCGACCTGGACCCCGGCCTGGAGGCGCAACCCGCCCCCGGCACGCCGGCGTCGGGACCGGTTGCGCACGACGCGTTCACCGCGCTCCGCGGGCACACCGAGCGCATCGTCGCGCACTCCTCCGACCGCGTCGCGTGGCTCCGCGCCCGCGCCATGGGCATCACCGCCACCGACGTCGCCCGGCTCGCCTCGCTGCGCGCCGTCGACGCGGTCGTCACCGACAAGCGGTACGGCTCGCGGTTCTCCGGCAACTCGTTCACGGAGCACGGCAAGGAACGCGAACCGGTCATCGCTGCCTGGGTCGCCGCGACGCACGGCATCCAGCCGTCCGCGCACCTGTTCCACGCCGCAACCAACCGTGCCCACCTCGCGACCCCGGACGGCGTCGGCGTCGACGGTTCGTCACGGGTCGTGCTCGCAGAGATCAAGACCACCGGCAAGGGGTGGCGGAGCATCCCCCGGCACTACCTCCGCCAGATCTGGTGGCAGCAGTACGTGCTCGGTGCCGACCGCACCCTGTTCGTCTGGGAACGCCACGACGGCTTCGTGCCGGTCGCCGACGAGCCCGAGTGCCGGTGGGTCGACCGCGACGACGACCAGATCCGCGGGCTGATCCAGCTCGCCGACCTCGTGCTCGACCGGCTGCGCGACTTCCGGAGCTAGACCTTCACGATCCGCAGGCGACTCATCCCGATGACGAGCACGCCGAGCAGGACGATCGACACCGCCACCCCGAGGCAGTACAGCGCGACAACGCCGTAGCCCAGGTCGGGGTTCAGGAACGGGTACGGCACCCATCCGTCCGTCGCGCCGCGGACCAGCACCACGATCGTCCAGACGGCCGGGTAGACGAGGAACCACCACACGTGGCGGAGCAGCAGCTTCGACCGGTCGGAGAACAGCAGCCAGTCCAGCACCGCGTACGCGGGGAGGACCTTGTGCAGGATGTCGTTCGACCACTGCACGTTCGCCGACACGTCGACCCCCGTGAGCAGGGTGTTGTAGACGATCCCCGTCGTCGCGATGTACACCGTCGCCGCGCCGCGGAACAGACTCACGCGCAGGTCCCCGCGCTTCCGGCGGGCCGCGGCGACGAGGGTCACGGCGAAGGCCAACGCGATGATGATGTTCGACTGGATCGTGAAGTAGCCGAAGAAGTTCCACGGGTTGTAGCTCGGGAGCTTCGAGCTGACCAGCCACTGCCCGACGATGGCGGCCACGACGGCGATGACCGCGAGCAGCCGGAGCGAGTTCACGAGGGTGCGCACCAGGCCACGCTACCGGCACACAGCCCCGGGTACGCGAAAGGACCCGCACCGGGAGCGGTGCGGGTCCTTCACTGGGTCAGATGACTCAGATGCTGTTGACGTCGAGCGGGATGCCCGGGCCGAAGGTCGTCGAGACGGCGCCCTTCATGATGTAGCGGCCCTTCGAGGCGCTCGGCTTGAGGCGGTTGATCTCCTCGAGCGCGGTCGAGATGTTCTCGTCGAGCTGCTCCGGCGTGAACGACGCCTTGCCGACGACGAAGTGCACGTTCGCGTGCTTGTCGACGCGGAACTCGATCTTGCCGCCCTTGATGTCGTTGACGGCCTGCGCCACGTTCGGGGTCACGGTGCCGGTCTTCGGGTTCGGCATGAGGCCACGCGGGCCGAGCACCTTACCGAGACGACCGACCTTGCCCATGAGCTCCGGCGTCGCGACGGCGGAGTCGAAGGCGGTGTAGCCCTCGGCGACCTTCGCGATGAGCTCGTCGCCACCGACCTCGTCGGCGCCGGCGGCGATGGCGGCCTCAGCCGCTGCGCCGACCGCGAAGACGATGACGCGGGCGGTCTTGCCCGTGCCGTGCGGCAGGATGACCGTGCCACGGACCATCTGGTCCGCCTTGCGCGGGTCGACACCGAGCTTGAGGGCGACCTCGACGGTGGAGTCGGTCTTGGTGGAACCGGTCTCCTTCGCGAGGGCGACTGCCTCGGTGGGGGTGTAGAACTTGTCGGCCTCGATCTTCGCGGCCGCGGCCTGGTAGGCCTTGGACTTCTTCGCCATGGTGTTCTCCTTGGGAGCTACGTGGTTGACGAGCCGGCGCGGCTCTCCCACGGAAGGGTGTTCGGTTGTGTGCCTGAGCAGGTGGGGCTTACGCCTCGACCGTGATGCCCATCGAGCGAGCGGTGCCGGCGATGATCTTCGCGGCCTGCTCGATGTCGTTGGCGTTCAGGTCGGCCTGCTTTGTCTCGGCGATCTGACGGACCTGGTCCATCGAGATCTTCGCGACCTTGACCGTGTGCGGGGTCGCGGAACCCTTCTGCACACCCGCGGCCTTCTTGATCAGCTCTGCCGCCGGCGGGGTCTTGAGGACGAACGTGAACGAACGGTCCTCGTAGACGGTGATCTCGACCGGCACGACGTTGCCACGCTGCGACTCGGTCGCCGCGTTGTACGCCTTGCAGAACTCCATGATGTTGACGCCGTGCTGACCGAGCGCCGGACCGATCGGCGGGGCCGGGTTGGCGGCGCCCGCGTTGATCTGCAGCTTGATCAGGCCCGTGACCTTCTTCTTCGGTGCCATGACTTGTCTTCCTCCTGGAATCGAACGCACGGGGATCCGTGCACTCTCCCGCTGGCCCGGCCGTTCCGGACCGCGGTGAAGCCCCGCACGCACGAAGCGTGCGGGGCCAAACTCGTTGAGTCTACCCGATGATCGGGTTGGACTACAGCTTGGTGACCTGGTCGAAGCTGAGCTCGACCGGGGTCTCGCGCTCGAACAGCGAGACGAGGACCGTGAGCTTGCCGCTCTCCGGCTTGATCTCGGAGATCGACCCCGGGAGACCCGCGAACGAGCCTTCCTTGATGGTGATCGTCTCGCCGATCTCGAAGTCGACCTCGGCCGCCGGCTGGGACTGTGCGCCGCCGGAGCCCTTCGCACCGCCCTTGGTCGGAGCGGCCTCGGCCACCTGGACCAGGGACTTCAGCATGCCGAACGCCTCGTCGAAGCGGAGCGGCGTCGGGTTGTGGGCGTTGCCGACGAAGCCGGTGACACCCGGGGTGTGCCGGACGACGGACCACGAGTCCTCGTTGAGGTCCATGCGGACGAGCACGTACGAGGGGATCCGGACGCGGGTGACCAGCTTGCGCTGCCCGTTCTTGATCTCGACGACGTCCTCCATCGGGACCTCGACCTGGTAGATGTAGTCCTCCATCGACATCGAGACCATGCGGTTCTCGATGTTCGACTTCACGCGGCGCTCGAAGCCCGCGTAGGAGTGGATGACGTACCACTTGCCCGGCTTCATCCGCAGCTCGGCCTTGAAGGCCTCGTACGGGTCGACCTCGGCCTCTTCTTCGGCTTCTTCAGCGTCGAGGGCCTCGTCGGCGGCGAGGGTCGCGTTGGCCTCGGCCGCGGTCTCCGCTTCCAGCTCGACCTCTTCTTCGTCCTCGACTGCCTCGACGGCGGCCTCGGCCTCGTCGGCGGTGTCGATCTCGAGCGCGTCGTCCACGACGGCGTCGGCCTCGGGGTCACGCGACTCGGCCAGCGCGGTGAGCGCCTCGTCGATGCCGGCGTCGACGGTGCCGTCGTCGGGCTCGTCGCTCAGGCCGAGGGACTCGTCGTTCTCGTCCTCGATCTCGATGGCTCGCTCTTCGGCGGACTCGGCCGAACGCTCCTCGCCGGTCTCGACGTCGCCTTCCTGGTTCTCCTCGACTTCGGAGGACTGCTCGGCAGCCGTGGCGAGGTCGATGTCGTCGCGGGAGTTGTCAGACACTGTCGAATCTTTCCGTTCGGTGATGCGGATCGGGTTGGCGGGCGGATCGGTTCACGACCGGCGCCGTCTCGGGCGACCGTACTCCTGTCCGCGAGCGGTCAGGACAGCCGGTGTCCGGCTCAGGCCGTCGGCCCGTTGCCGAACACGTACCCGACGCCGAGTCCGAACACGAAGTCGAGGACCGACACCAGGATCATCATCACGACGACGAAGACCAGGACGACGCCCGTGTAGCTGAAGAGCTCCTTGCGGGTCGGCGTGACCACCTTGCGGAGCTCGCCGAGGACCTGACGGATGAAGAGCACGATGGCAGCGAACGGACCACGGCGCTCGGCCCGGTCCTGCTTCGCCTTGGCGACGACGTCATCCGCCGTCGTCTCCATGTCTTTGCTCGCCAACTTCTACCCTTCCAGATGTGCAGGGCGGACAGGACTCGAACCTGCAACCTGCGGTTTTGGAGACCGCTGCTCTACCAATTGAGCCACCGCCCTTCGGACACGGTTCGTCACCGATCCGTGTTCCGGTGGTCGAGTGTACGGGAGTCCGTCACACGGTGTCCACTTGACGGATGCTCCGGCGTGCCGCGCCGGTAGGCTGGGCCCCGTGAGCACCGAAGCCCCAGGCCCCGAGTCCACCGCCCACCCCGCTGCCGCGACCACCGATCGGCCGCGCATCGCGTCCCGCATCGCCGCGATCGCCGAGTCCGCGACGCTCAAGGTCGATGCGAAGGCCAAGGCGCTCAAGGCCGCCGGTCGCCCGGTCATCTCGTTCGCCGCGGGCGAGCCGGACTTCGCCACGCCGCAGCACGTCGTCGACGCCGCCGTGCAGGCAGCGCAGGACCCGAAGAACCACCGGTACACGCCCGCGACCGGCCTGCCCGAGCTCAAGCAGGCGATCGCCGAGAAGACCGCCCGCGAGTCCGGCATCACCGTCGACCCCGCCCGGGTGATCGTCACGAACGGCGGCAAGCAGGCCGTCTACCAGGCGTTCCAGACGATCGTGGACGACGGCGACGAGGTCCTCCTGCCGGCGCCGTACTGGACCACCTACCCCGAGGCCATCCGGCTCGCCGGGGGCGTCCCCGTCGACGTCTTCGCCGGCAGCGACCAGGACTACCTCGTCACGGTCGACCAGCTCGAGGCCGCCCGCACCCCGAAGACCAAGGCACTGCTGTTCTGCTCGCCGTCGAACCCGACCGGCTCGGTGTACACCGCCGAGCAGACGAAGGCCATCGGCGAGTGGGCGCTCGAGCACGGCATCTGGGTCATCAGCGACGAGATCTACCAGGACCTCGTGTACGACGGTGTGCGGTTCACCGGCATCCTCGAGGCGGTCCCTGCCCTCGCCGACACGACGATCCTCGTCAACGGCGTCGCGAAGACGTACGCGATGACCGGGTGGCGTGTCGGGTGGTTCATCGGCCCGTCCGACGCGGTCAAGGCGGCGTCGAACCTGCAGTCGCACCTGTCGAGCAACGTGTCGAACGTGTCGCAGCGCGCCGCGATCGCCGCACTGACCGGCCCGCAGGAACCCGTCACGGCCATGCGCGAGGCCTTCGACCGCCGTCGTCAGGCGATCGTCGCGGGTCTGAACGCGATCCCGGGCTTCGTCACGCCGACCCCCCATGGAGCCTTCTACGTCTACCCCGACGTCACGGCGCTCCTCGGCCGCGAGTGGGCCGGCTCGACTCCGACCACGACGCTCGAACTCGCCGACCTCATCCTCGAGCACGCCGAGGTCGCGGTCGTCCCCGGTGAGGCGTTCGGCCCCTCCGGCTACCTCCGCCTGTCGTACGCGCTCGGTGACGACGACATCGCCGAGGGCGTCGCGCGGCTCGCGAAGTTCTTCGCGTAGTCACCCGGTACGCAGAACGGCCCACCTCGTCGAGGTGGGCCGTTCTGCATCGCGGGCCAGGAGGCGCGGCTCGGCTCAGGCGAGCAGGTCGCCCACCACGACGGGTTCCGGCACGAGCGAGACACCGAAGCGGTTCAGGACGGTCACCTGGACGTAGCGGGCGAGTTCGGCCACCTGGGCGGCGGTCGCTCCCCCGCGGTTCGTCAGCGCGAGCGTGTGCTTCGACGAGATCGCGGCGCGGGACCCGGGGACGGCGTACCCGCGGTGGATACCGGCGTGCTCGATGAGCCACGCGGCGCTGAGCTTGACGTCGTCGCCCGCCGGCCAGCGCGGCGCCTCGGCCGGCAGGGTCTCGGCGAAGGCGGCGGACACGATCGGGTTCGTGAAGAACGACCCCGCGCTCCACGTGTCGTGGTCGTCCGCGTCGAGGACCATGCCCTTGGACCCCCGGAGCCGCAGGACCTCGGACCGCACCGTCGCCGGCTCGACGAACGCCCCGAGCTCGACGCCGAGCGACCCGGCGAGCTGGGCGTAGCGGACCGGGACCCCGGCGCCGCTGACGGTGCCGAGCCGGAACTCGACCGTCAGCACGGCACCGCGCCGTCCGTGCTTGAGGGTCGAGGTGCGGTAGCCGAGCGCCAGCTCGGCCGCTGGGACCCACGCGCGCTCCCCCGTCGACGCGTCGAGGAACTCGATCCGGGTGAGCACGTCGGACAGCTCGACCCCGTAGGCGCCGATGTTCTGCACGGGGGCGGCGCCGACGGTGCCCGGGATGCCGCTCAGCGCCTCCAGGCCCGTCCAACCGTTCTCGACCGTCGTGGCGACGAACGCGTCCCACGGCTCGCCGGCCGCGACGCGGACGGTGACGCCGTCGTCGTCCGCGTCGTGCTCGATGCCCGTCGTGCGCACGAGCACGACGGTGCCGTCGAAGCCGTCGTCGGCGACGAGCAGGTTGCTGCCGCCACCGAGGACCAGCCACTCGTCGTCGTCCCACGCGGCGGTGACGTGCGCGACGAGCTCGTCGGTGGTCGACGCCGTGAGCAGTCGCGCCGCGGAACCACCGACGCGCAGCGTCGTGAGGTCGGCGAGCACCGACTCCGTCACGGTCAGCGGAACGCCACCGTGACCTGCGCCTTGCCGAGCACGGTCTGCCCAGCGGCGGTCACGGTGAGGTCGATGCGCTGCGGACGGCCGTCGTCGTCGACGGTACCGACCTTGGCGACGACGCCGACGGTCGCGCCCTGCTCCGGGTCGACGACCACGGGGCGGGTGAACCGGACGCCGTAGCGGACCACCCAGCCGCGGTCGCCGAGCCACTCGGAGACCGGCTGCACGGCCAGTCCCATCGTGAGCATGCCGTGCGCCAGGACACCGGGCAGGCCGACGGAGGCGGCGACGTCGTCGCGGTAGTGGATCGGGTTGAAGTCGCCGGACGCGCCGGCGTAGCGGACGAGCGAGTCGCGGGTGATGTGGACCTCGCGCTCGGCGACGACGGTGCCGACCTCGAGCGCGGTCACGGGTGCGGTGGTCATGCGTCGTCTCCTCGGACCACGAGGGTGGAGGTCGCCGTGACGACGTGCTCCCCCGCGGCGTCGTTCATCGTGCTCTCGGCGGTGACCATGGCGTTGCCGCCGAGGGTCTTCACGCTCGTCACGGTCAGGGTCGCGGTGAGCTCGTCCCCGGCGACGATCGGTCGCTCGTAGGCGAAGGCCTGCTCGCCGTGGACCACGCGGGAGAAGTCGATGCCGGCGTCGGGCTCGGCGAGGAGCTGGGCGAGCGTTGCTTCCTGCACGACGACCGCGAAGGTCGGCGGGGCGACGACGTCGTCGTAGCCGGCGGCGCGGGCGGCCTCGGGCTCGTGGTGGATCGGGTTCGTCGCGAACACGGCGCGGGAGAACTCGCGCACCTTCTCGCGACCGACCAGGTAGGGCTGGGCCGGCGGGAACGTCCTGCCGACGAGCTCGGGGTTCACAGACACGTCCGGCAGTCTAGCGACGCCCGCTCGGGGGGCCTGTGTTCATGAGTATGCATCGGCTATGCTGACCCGACGCGGTTCGGGGGAACCGACACCGATCTCCGGGGATGGGGAGGAACGATGGACCACACGACCGAGTTCGCCGTGCACACGGGCGACCGTTGCACCGCGATGGAGGCCGCCGGCGCCGCACTGCAGCAGGCGGGGCACCACGTCGAGTCGACGGGCGGGACGCTCACCGCGACGACGGGCAACCGGGTACTCACGATCCTGCTCGGGGCGCTCGTGCACCCGTCGCGGGAGTTCCGGCGGTACGAGCTCTCGACGACCGTCACGGGGACGTCGACCACGATCACGCTGCGGCACTCCGGGCACGGCACCGCGGTGTCGGGCGGGGAGATCGGTGCGAAGCGGCGGCACGATGCCTGGCGCAGCACCGCCGCGGTGATCGAGCGGGCGCTCCGTCAGGCGGGCGTGCTCAGCGCGCGCTAGCGC
>NZ_JABXGF010000180.1:0-261 GCF_025407985.1 Curtobacterium sp. C2H10
GCGTTGGCCAGTCCTGCGGCACGCCGGCGCCGATCAGGCCGTTTAACGCCTGGGTTGCAGCCCACATTATGTTGGCGCGCACGTCGTAGTTTTCCGGCTCTTGCAGCGCTTTCGGGCCATCTTCAATCAGGGTCAGCAGGATGCCTTCGGCAAAGCGGTCCTGGATTTTGCCATCAACCGGGTAGGTCACGTACTGCTCAACGGTATGGACAAATGCGTCAACCACGCCGTTGGCAACCTGACGCGGCGGCAGGGTGTAGG
>NZ_JABXGF010000181.1:0-261 GCF_025407985.1 Curtobacterium sp. C2H10
TCTCTGGCCCTGCTGCTGGGCCTGAAAAACCCCGCTGCGCCACGCTAGCCCAGCCTGCGGTAATAAAATATTCCAGTTTTATTACCGCACAATCCCCCGCCATACCTGCAAATATCTTATTATCCGCCGTGCGCTAATCGTGATAACCTTCACATGAATGGAATAATTAATTCCTTAGAATACCCGCCATTGTGAATAATGAGGTTTTGTTATGAGTATCGACCTGAGCAAACTGCTGACCGAACGGCGCAACGCCAATAG
>NZ_JABXGF010000182.1:0-261 GCF_025407985.1 Curtobacterium sp. C2H10
GAGCTGGATAGCCTACGGTATTTTCATTACCGGCATTCCGCTGCTGACGGTCGGAATTCTGGCGCGAATGCTGCTGAAGATGAACTATCTGACCCTCTGCGGCATGCTGGCCGGTTCAATGACCGATCCCCCGGCGCTGGCCTTCGCCAACAACCTGCACGCCACCAGCGGCGCGGCGGCGCTGTCGTATGCTACGGTCTACCCGCTGGTGATGTTTTTACGCATCATCACCCCGCAGCTCCTCGCCGTGCTGTTCTGGGG
>NZ_JABXGF010000183.1:0-260 GCF_025407985.1 Curtobacterium sp. C2H10
GGTCATTCTCACCCATATCGACCACCGGTTTGATGCCTGGATGATGGACAACGCCCTGCCGTCAGGGTTTGAGGCGGGCTATGACGGTATGGAGATCGTGCTGGATTAGGCATCGCGCAAACGAGGCAGGATCAGTCGTCGTCGTCCAGCCGACGGCGATCGTTTTCCAGCTGCCGACGATCCTGATCCAGCTGGCGCTGGCGATCGTCAAGCTGGCGGCGGCGATCGTCCAGCTGACGCAGCCGATCGTCATACTGGCG
>NZ_JABXGF010000184.1:0-260 GCF_025407985.1 Curtobacterium sp. C2H10
TTACCAACATGAGCGAAGAGGCGATGGTCGAAAACGACCTGACCGGGCCGTTTATGCCTCACGGCATCGGCCACCCGCTGGGTCTACAGGTGCATGATGTCGCCGGCTTTATGCAGGATGATTCCGGTACCCATCTGGCGGCGCCGTCTAAATGTCCGTACCTGCGCTGCACGCGCGTGATCCAGCCGCGTATGGTGCTGACCATCGAGCCGGGTATCTACTTTATTGAATCCCTGCTGGCGCCGTGGCGCGAAGGGCAG
>NZ_JABXGF010000185.1:0-260 GCF_025407985.1 Curtobacterium sp. C2H10
GTGCAATATCTCCCACGCGCAGACCGGGCGCAGCGCCAACCGCGGCGACTGCTCTCAGGCGTGCCGCCTGCCGTATACCCTGAAAGATGACCAGGGCCGGGTGGTGGCCTACGAGAAACACCTCCTGTCGATGAAAGACAACGATCAGACCGCCAACCTGGCCCAGCTGATCGACGCCGGCGTGCGCTCCTTCAAGATTGAGGGCCGCTACAAAGACATGAGCTACGTGAAGAACATTACCGCCCACTATCGTCAGATGC
>NZ_JABXGF010000186.1:0-260 GCF_025407985.1 Curtobacterium sp. C2H10
GCGGAATAATGGGATAAGGCGCACCGGGATATTGGCCGGAGGCCACGGCCAGATCGGCGAAATTAATACTGCCAGCCTTCATCCGTACCAGAATGCGGCCTTTGGTCGGGGGGACGGGGTCGGGACGCTCTCCATACTGGAATGCATCTCGTGCAGGGGCGGTGATTTCAATGTATTTCATCGGGGTTACTCCGTGGGGAAAAACCCACTGTACATTGCTGCATTTATATTTAGAATTGGCATAAATTACACTTCATACG
>NZ_JABXGF010000187.1:0-260 GCF_025407985.1 Curtobacterium sp. C2H10
TCCTTCGCCCGGCGCCCGAACTCCAGCCCGAACAGCGTCGGCGCCGGCACGGAAATGCCGTTCGGCCCGCCGGTAAAGCTGACCCAGTTGTTCAGCACCAGGCGAATAATTTCGCCGAATCCGAGGGTGACGATCGCCAGATAGTCCCCGTGCATGCGCAGTACCGGAAAGCCGAGCAGCGCCCCCGCCAGCGCCGCCATGACCGCCCCCAGCGGCAGCATCGCCCAGAACCCGAGCCCCAGATACTGGTAGCCCAGCGC
>NZ_JABXGF010000188.1:0-260 GCF_025407985.1 Curtobacterium sp. C2H10
GAGATACTCAACCCGGCAATCACTACGCCAAAGCGGTCGAAGACCGGTACGCCAATGCAGCGTAGCCCCTCTTCCTGCTCTTCGTTGTCTTCGCCGTAGCCCTGCTGACGAACGCTGTCCAGAACCCCCAGCAGCTCTTCGGTGCTGGTAATTGTCCGGTCGGTGCTGCGCTTATACTCGACGTCTTCGAGGATCTGCTCCACCTCGGCGCGGTCGCGCCACGCCAGCAGCACTTTGCCGATGGCGGTACTGTACAGCGG
>NZ_JABXGF010000189.1:0-260 GCF_025407985.1 Curtobacterium sp. C2H10
TCCCGGGCCAGCGCCGTTAGCGGCGATCGTCCGGGGCATAAAACGGGCCGTCAGCGCTGCTCGGGGTCTCTATAAGCGAAAGGGTCCGCAGCCGACGTTCTCAGTGTCCTCAGCAGCGACTCATACAGGCACCCGACCGCCAGAGAGTCTTTTGACGCCCGGCTCCGGTATAAGGCCACCGCCATCGGCTCCAGCGACCCGAGCTGCTGCTCCCTGCCCAAAATTTGCAGGTGCGGCGGGGCGCTGCACTGGGTCAGCAC
>NZ_JABXGF010000018.1:0-57300 GCF_025407985.1 Curtobacterium sp. C2H10
TCGCCGCCGTGGGCACCGTCGGCGCGGCCGCCGTCGGTGAGGGCGTCGTCCGCGCGTGCGGCGTCGGCCGTGGTGCTGCCGTGCGTCTCCTCGACCACGAAGCGGTGCACGTCGGTGGTCCGACCGGCACCGGCGCGGTCGAGTGCGGCGAGCAGCGAGCCGTCGGCAGCGGCCTCGGCGTCGGCGTCGGCAGGGTCGTCGTCCGTCTCGTGCCACTGTTCCCGGGCCCACCCGCGCTCCGGCATCCGGACGAGGTCGCTGCCGGCCGCGAGCGCCACCACGGCGGGCACACCGACCTCGAGGGCCGCGAAGGCCCCGACGACCAGCGCGTGCGGACCGACGTCGGCCAGGCGGCCCGGGCCGAACGACCCCGCCGAGAGCCACGCCACGAGCCCGGTGAGCACACCGGCGACGATGCCCGCAGCAACGCCGCCGAGCGCCCGGTGCAGGGCGGAGTTCGCACTGCCGAGGGCCTGCACGAGCCGGGGGCGCAGGAGGCCGCCGGACGCGAACCCGGCCACGACCGGCACGAGGACCCAGACCAGGCCGAACGCGTGCCCGGACGCCGGGAGCGCGCCGAACACCGGCAGGCCGGGGATCGGCCCGAGCGTCGTGCCGATCGGCGACACGCTGGAACCGGTCCCGATCGCGAAGCCGGGCCCGACGAGCCACGACGTCGCCCAGCCGACGAAGTCCGGCAGGAACGCGAGCTGGCCGACCGTCAGGGCGATCCCCCCGACCACGCCGGCGTGCGACCGCTCGTAGAGGGAGATGACCTCGGCGAAGGAGGCGAAGAGCAGGAAGGCGACGACGACCCCGGCGACGGCGACGACCGCAGCCGTCGCGGCGGTGCCGGCACGGAGGCCGAACGCCGCGATCGCACGCCAGGCGGTCGGGACACGGTCGAGCTGGTCGAGCACGCGCCCGGTGACCGGGTCGGCCGGGAGCCCCCGTCGCCGTCGGCACACCTCGCTCGTGACGAGGGCTGGGATCCCGAACCAGAGCGCCGGGAGGACGATCGCCTGCCAGAGCGTCGGCACGGTCGCAGCGGACCGGGAGGACAGTGCGACGAGGAGCCCGAGGACGGCGACGACGCCGGTGCCGACGAGGAGCCCGGTCGTGCGGTGCTCGGTCTCGGCGAACCGGCGCCCGGCACGTCCGGCGAGCCAGGCGGTCACGAGGGCGAACCCGAGCGCCGCGAGCGTCACGTGGATCGGGTCGGTGGCGCCGCTCACCCCGGACGACCTCGCGAGCGCCGAGCCGAGCACGAACGACACGTCGACCCCGTGCCCGACGAGCCACACGCTCCCCGTGGCCTTCCAGAACACGTCCCAGTCGACCTGGAGTCCGTACTCGAAGCCCCACAGGAGCGTCAGCGGCACGAGGGCGATCCCGATGCCGACGCCGACCGTCACGACCGCCTCGATCGCGGCGAGCACTGCGGTTCCCAGGCGGTTCATCGCAGCGAGGATACGTGCTCCGCCGCGCAACCCGCGGCAGCCGCGCGGCTGCTGTGGAGAACGTCCGGCACCGGAGCGGACGGGAGGCGCGGTGCCAGCCGGCACCGCGCCTCCCGTCCGTCCGGACCCGCGAGCGCTACTTGCTCGCGACCACCTCGCGCAGCAGCGCCGCGGTCTCCGACGGCGTCTTGCCGACCTTGACGCCAGCGGCCTCGAGCGCCTGCTTCTTCGCCTCGGCCGTCCCGGCGGAGCCGGACACGATCGCACCGGCATGGCCCATCGTCTTGCCCTCCGGCGCGGTGAAGCCCGCGACGTAGCCGACGACCGGCTTGGTGACGTGCGCCTTGATGTAGTCGGCCGCACGCTCCTCGGCGTCGCCGCCGATCTCGCCGATCATGACGATCGCCTCGGTCTCGGGGTCGGCCTCGAACGCGGCGAGCGCGTCGATGTGCGTGGTGCCGATGACCGGATCGCCGCCGATGCCGATGGCGGTCGAGAAGCCCAGGTCACGCAGCTCGTACATCATCTGGTAGGTCAGCGTGCCCGACTTCGAGACGAGACCGATCGGGCCCTTGCCGGTGATCGTCGCCGGGGTGATGCCGACGAGCGACTCCCCGGGGGTGATGATGCCGGGGCAGTTCGGGCCGATGATGCGGGTCTTGCCACCGAGGGCCTTGGCGTGCGCCCAGAACTCCGCGGAGTCCTGCACGGGGATGCCCTCGGTGATGACGACCACGAGCGGGATCTCGGCGTCGATGGCCTCCACCACGGCGTCCTTCGCGAACGCCGGCGGCACGAAGACGATGGAGACGTCGGCACCGGTGGTGTCGATGGCCTCGCGCACCGAGCCGAACACCGGCAGCTCGACGTCGCCGTGGGTCACGGTGGTGCCGGCCTTGCGGGCGTTGACGCCACCGACGACCTGCGTGCCGGCCTTGAGCATGAGCGCGGTGTGCTTGGTGCCCTCGCCGCCGGTGATGCCCTGGACGATGACCTTGGAGTCCTTGTTGAGGAAGATCGACATGGTCAGTCCCTTCAGGCCGCTGCGGCGGCGAGTTCGGCGGCCTGCTCGGCCGCGTCGTCCATGGTCGCGGCGACGGTGACGAGCGGGTGCGCTGCCTCCGCCAGGATCCGACGACCCTCTTCCACGTTGTTGCCGTCGAGGCGCACGACGAGCGGCTTGGTGGCTGCGTCGCCGAGGATGCCGAGCGCGGCGACGATGCCGTTCGCGACGGCGTCGCAGGCGGTGATGCCGCCGAAGACGTTCACGAAGACGCTCTTCACCTGGGGGTCGCCGAGGATGACGTCGAGGCCGTTGGCCATGACCTCGGCCGAGGCGCCGCCGCCGATGTCGAGGAAGTTGGCGGGCTTCACGCCGCCGTGGCGCTCACCGGCGTAGGCGACGACGTCGAGCGTCGACATGACGAGTCCCGCACCGTTGCCGATCACGCCGACCTGGCCGTCGAGCTTGACGTAGTTGAGACCGTGGGCCTTCGCCTTGGCCTCGAGCGGGTCCTCGCTCGCGGTGTCCTCGAGCGCCTTGTGGCCCTCGTGCCGGAAGTCGGCGTTCTCGTCGAGCGAGACCTTGCCGTCGAGCGCGAGGATCTGGCCGTCGCCCGTGCGGACGAGCGGGTTCACCTCGACGAGGGTCGCGTCCTCGCCCTTGTAGACGTCGTAGAGCTTGACGAAGACGTCGGCGACCTGGTCCACGAGCTCCGCCGGGAACCCGGCCTGCTCGGCGATCGCACGACCGGCTGCGGCGTCGATGCCCGTCAGGGGGTCCACCTCGACGCGGGCGAGGGCCTCGGGCTTCTCGACGGCGAGCTGCTCGATCTCCATGCCGCCCTCGACGCTCGTGAGCGAGAGGTACGAGCGGTTCGCCCGGTCGAGCAGCACCGAGAAGTAGAACTCCTCGGCGATGTCCGCACCCTGGGCGATCATGACCCGCTTGACGGTGTGGCCCTTGATGTCGAGGCCGAGGATCGCCTGGGCGTGCTCGAAGGCCTCGTCCGGGGTCTTGGCGACCTTGACGCCGCCGGCCTTGCCGCGACCGCCGACCTTCACCTGCGCCTTGACGACGACGACTCCGCCGATCTTCTCGGCCGCCGCCCTCGCCTCGTCCGGGGTGTCGGCGATGATCCCCTGCAACACGGGGACGCCGTAGGACTCGAAGAGGTCCCTGGCCTGGTACTCGAAAAGATCCACGCTGTTCTTCTTCCCGCACGTTCCGTGCGATCGGCATCGGTTACCCGGTCGCCACACTCACCATCGAGGGTCGCTCGATGTCGAGACAACGGCCGGGAGCCAGCCTAGCGCCGGCAGGTGGACGCGCGGTGCGCGCCCGTCACGTCGCCCGCGCACCCGTCGGTCGGGAGGCGCGGATCACCTCCGCCCCGCCCGATCCGCTGGGCGCACCCGTCGAACGGTCCCCCAGCGTCCGCCCGGCAGTGTGGAACGGTGAACGACGCGCTCCGTACCCGCGCCGCCGACGTGTTCGGCTGGCGCCTCCGTCCCGACCAGGAATCCGTCATCGACGCCGTGCTCGACGGGCGTGACGCGCTCGCCGTGATGCCGACCGGATCGGGGAAGTCCGCGATCTACCAGGTCGCCGGCCTCGAGCTGGACGGCGTCGTCGTCGTGGTCTCGCCCCTCGTCGCGCTGCAGGAGGACCAGGTCGTCGGACTCGAGCACCACGAGGGCGCTCCCCGTGCCGTCGCGATGAACGCCACGAGGAAGGCCCGCGCCGTCGCCGAGGCCTGGGACGCCGTCGCCGCCGGTGCGGTCGGATACGTGTTCCTGGCGCCCGAACAGCTCGCGAAGGACGACGTGCTCGAGCGACTCCGCGACGCCGGCGTCGTGCTGCTCGCCGTCGACGAGGCCCACTGCATCTCGTCCTGGGGCCACGACTTCCGGCCGGACTACCTGGCGCTCGGCGAGGTCGCGGAGCGTCTCGGCCGTCCGCCCGTGCTCGCACTGACCGCGACCGGCTCCGCTCCGGTGCGGGACGACATCGTCGAACGGCTCGGCATGCGCGACCCGTTCGTGCTCGCGTCGGGCTTCGACCGGCCCGGCATCCGGCTCGAGGTCGTCCGGCACGCCGAGGACGCCGAGAAGCGCGCGGCCGTGGTCGAGCAGGTGGCCGAGCTCGACGGCGCCACCGTGGTCTACGTCGCGACCCGTGCGGCGACCACGGAGTACGCGGACGCGCTCGCCGCCCGGGGTCGTCGGGCCCGGCCCTACCACGCCGGCATGCCGATCCGCGAGCGGGAGGCCGTGCACACCGGGTTCCTGGACGGCGACGTCGACGTCGTGGTGGCGACCAGCGCGTTCGGCATGGGCATCGACAAGCCGGACGTCCGGTACGTCGTGCACGCCGACGTGCCCGAGTCGATCGACGCCTACTACCAGGAGATCGGGCGTGCCGGACGGGACGCCGAACCCGCCGGCGCCACCCTGCACTACCGCGCCGAGGACTTCGGCCTGCGCACGTTCTTCGCGTCCGGGGCACCGCGGCCCGCCTCCGTCCGCGCCGTGTTCGACGCCGTCCCGGCCACCGGCTCGTCGCCCCGTTCGGCGGTCGAGGAGGCCTCGGGCCTCTCCGGCCGGACCGCGGGTCGCGCGCTCAACGCCCTGCTCGACGCCCGGGCCCTGCGCGAGGACGTGGACGGGATCGCCCGGGTGCCGGACGGTCCTCGGGACGCCGGCCGTGCGGCCCGTGCCGCCGCGGACCGCGCCGCCGAGCGGGAGCGGGTCGAGGAGTCCCGGATCGCGATGATGCGCCAGCTCGCCGAGACGACCGGCTGCCGGAGGCAGTTCCTGCTCGGCTACTTCGGGGACGAGCTGCCGGAACCGTGCGGGAACTGCGACACCTGTTCGTCGGGGACGGCCTACGACGCCGCCGCACACGTCGCCGACGGCGCCAACGACACGGCCTGGCCGCCGGACGCCCGGGTCGAGCACGCCGAGTGGGGCACCGGTGTCGTGATGAGCACGGAGGAGGACCGCATCACGGTGTTCTTCGAGTCCGCCGGCTACCGCACGCTCGCGCTGGCCGACATCGAGCGGCACGACCTGCTCGAACGGCTCTGACCCGCCGGATCGCCCGGGCGGGGAAGGCGCGGTCGCTCGACCACCCGTCGGCGACCGCGCTCCACTCCCCCGAGCACCCGCGATGCTGCCCTGGCGGCGTGACCGGCAGGTGTCCCCCGGGTGAACACGACACGAAACCGGACGCCCGTCGAGGCCTGACGGGTAGGCAGGAAGCCCGCAACGGAAAGGAACCACCATGAGCGATCCCGGCATCAGCCCCGTCGACGACTTCGAGGCCCAGCAGCGTCGCGACGACGACGTCGACCGCGAGCACGTCGGCCCGTACGAGGTGGACGAGTCCGAGGAGTCCCTCGAGACCGTCACGAACGACGCCGTCGCCGGCGAGACCGTCGAGCCGCAGCCCGGTGACGGTACCGACGACGGGCCGACCGGTGGCTCGCCGCGCGAGGGTTCCCCCGACCTGTGGGAGCACGACGACGACGAGGACCGTCCTGACCTCGGGAACGACCTCGGCACGAAGCCCCTCTGACCGACGGCCCCCACGGAGCACGGCCCAGTACGATCGGGCCGTGCTCCGTCGCGTCCAGGACAGTGTCCGCAGCATGCCCGCCGTGGCTCGGCTGCTGGCCCTCGCATCGCTCCTGCTCGTCGCGGCCGCAGCACACACGGGAGTCCGGTCCGGTGTGACCGACTGCGGTCCGGGCACGTACGGACCACCGTGCGGCACGAACGTGCTCTGGGTGCCGCTGGTCGTCGGCGGGGTGCTGCTCGCGGTGCTCGCCGGATCGCCGAGCCACCTCTGGCCGCTCCCGGCGATCTGGCTGGTCGCAGTCCTGGTCGCCGCCGCCACGGGGCAGGTCGGGAGCGCGGCGTTCCTCGTCGCCGCCCTGGTGGGCGGGACGCTCGCGCTCGCCGCCGCCATCGTGATCGACGTGCTCCCCCGCCTCCGCGCCGGACGGCGCGGGCCACGACCGTGAGCGGTCGCCGGACGGGAGGAACGGGGCCGGGCCCGCGCCGTCCCTCCAGTCCGTCCGTGGGCGGGGTCCCGGAACGCGACCTGCGTCGGTTCCTCGCCGACAGCACGCCCGTGGCCGCCGGAGGCCGGGCCATCCTGCTCCAGATCGCCGATCCCGTGGTCGCCGCGGGGGTCCGGCGGCACTCGGACTTCGCTCGACGGCCGCAGCAACGGCTCGCCCACACCCTCATGTTCGTGTACGCGGTGGTGGTCGGGACCGACGCCGACGCTGCCGTCGCGGCCGGTTTCGTGGACCGCGCCCACCGGCCGGTCGCCGGAGCCGACGACGTGGACCGGCAGCTCTGGGTGGCCGCGACCCTGTACGACTCCGCGATGCGCGCCCACGAGCTGTTCGGTACGCCAGCGGGACCCGTGCTGGCCGAACGCGTGCTCGACGCCTACGCCCCGATCGGCACGGCGCTGCGCGTGCCCGCGGACCGTTGGCCGGCGACGGTGGCGGACTTCGACCGCTACTGGACCCGCACGCTCGCCGGGCTCCGCGTCACCGACGACGCCCGCGGCGTCGTGCGCGACCTGCTGCACCCCCGGTTCGCGCCGCTGTGGGTGCGGGCGGCGATGCCGCTCGTGCGGGTCGTCACCGTCGGGATGCTCCCGGACGCCCTCCGGTCGCAGTACGGCTTCGCGTGGGGGCCGCGCGAACAGCGGCGCTTCCGGCGGACCGTGCGCCGCTTGCGGGTCGCCCGGGCGATCCTGCCCGGGTGGCTGCTGCGGCTGCCGGGGCCGCTGCTCCTGCGGGCGATGCGGCGGCACGCGGCCGGGGGTCAGCCGGCGAGGACCCGGACGGCGTAGTCGCCGACCATCACCACGTCACCGGGTCGGGCCACGACCTGCGCGCCACCGACGCTCGGCTCCTGCGCCCCGGACGCCCGGACCACCACCGTGCCGTTCGCGGAGCCGAGGTCCTCGACCACGAGTCCACCGTCGCCCGTCGGCCGGATCGCCGCGTGCTCGCGCGACACCGAACGACCCGGGTCGTCGAGCAGCACCGCACGCCGTCCGGGCGCCGTCTGGACCTTGCGCCCCAGGACCACCGGTTGGTCGAGCGGCACCACGTTGCCCGGTGCGACCTCGAGCACGAGCCGCGGCACCACACCGATCGTGGGGAGCTGCTGGTCGGTGTGCACCACGGCGTCCGGCTCGCGGTCGGACACCGGTGCGCTCGGCAGCACCCACGCCCGCGACAGGTGACCGGCCTGTCGATCGCGCTCGACCTCGGCGTGGGTGACGACCGGACGCTCCGGTGTCCCCTCGTCCTTGCGACGTCGTGCCACGGTGTACCCCTCGTTCTGGTTCTTGTCCCCACCTGGTGCGAGATGCAACGGAATCAAGTATCGTCGAACCGCCGGGGGGCTCCCGGTACATCAAATACCGCATCGGGAGGGTATGCACATGGCAAACGTCAACGTCACCTACGACGATCTCCGCAACCAGGCTTCGCAGCTGCGCAACGGCCAGAAGTCCATCGAGGACCAGCTGAGCCAGCTCAAGAGCCAGATCGACAACCTCGTGTCGTCGGGCTACGTCACCGACAAGTCGTCCAAGGCGTTCGACGCGACGTACTCGGAGTTCAACTCCGGCGCGACGCAGACGATCCAGGCGATCGACGGCATGGCCGGGTTCCTCGAGAGCGCGGCGAACACGCTCGAGTCGACGGACGAGCAGCTCGCTTCGAGCATCGGCTAGTCAGGACCAGCACGACGGTGGCCGGCGCCTGGGGGTGCCGGCCACCGCTCTCGCCGCAGGGGCGGCGTCGAACGACCAGCAACAGTAGGAATCCACCGGGGGAACCGTGGCCGGCACCATCAAGCTCGATCTCGACCTGATCGGGAATCTCGCATCCGACCTCTCGAGGCTGCACGGCGACTTCCAACACATCGCCTCTGCCGCATCCGACTACAAGACCGGCATCGGCTCGATGACGGTCGGCAGTGCGATCGACGACTTCGCCGGCAACTGGGACATCCGGCGCGGGCGCCTCCAGGAGTCGATCAAGGCCGTGGCCGAGATGGCCGAGAGCGCGCACGACGGCTTCACCCAGACCGAGGTCGAGCTCGCGAACAAGATCCTCGGGAAGGACAGCTGATGGCACGGCCCAGCGACTGGAGCGCCGTCGACATGCAGCTCGACCCGGTGCCCGGCGACCCGGCCGAGATCCGGCAGTCCGCCTCCGGTGCCCGTTCGATCGAGCAGGCCATCACCGAGCAGGTCAACCGCCTCAACAGCCTGAAGGACGGCGAGGGCTGGGAGAGCGAGTCGGGGACGAAGTTCCGCGACTCCGCCGGAGACCTCGCCGGCGCCATCGAGAAGGCCAAGGGCCGCTACACCGAGCTCGCCGCCGCGCTCGACCAGTGGGCGGACGGGCTCGAGGGGCTCCAGCGCGAGGCCGACGCAGCCCTGCTGCAGGCGCAGGACGCGCGGGACGCGCACCGCGCTGCGGCGAACCAGACCATCACGGCCGAGGCCGACAGTCCGGAACACCAGGACCAGGTCGACGCGCAGGACCGGGCGCTGAGTTCGGCGCAGGGTGACATCGACGCGGCGAAGGCGATCATCCACCGGCTCGCCGGTCCCTTCGGCGAAGAGGGCGAGTACGGGGAGCTGGCCAGTCGGGTCGCCGATCGCATCCGACAGGGCGCGGACGACGGGCTGAAGGACGGCTGGTTCGACCACGTGAAGCAGGCCATCCACGGGGCGCGCGGCGTGCTCAACGTCATCAAGGATGCGCTCGACGCCGTCGGCGCCGTCCTTCTGGTCGTCACCGTGGTCGCGGCCATCTTCTTCCCCGTGGCGCTCCCGGTGATCGCCGCCATCGGGCTCGCTGTGGCCGGCGCGAAGCTGCTGATCACGGCAACGCAGGCGGTGGCGGGTGACGCGAGCGCGGGGGACGTCGGCAAGGACGCCCTCGGCTTCGCACTGGCCGGGGTCGGGTTCGGTGCCGCCAAGTACGCCGGCTCCGCGATGGGGCTGCTGCGGGGCGCAGTGGGAGAGACACGTGCAGCATCGGCTGCCGCTGCGGCGCGAAACGCGAACGCCGGAGTGGGCGGCGAGCTGAGTGCGTTCCTCCGGGGTGGCGATGCCGGCATCCGGGAGGCAGAAGCGGTCGGACGGAAGCCCCTCACGGCGTTGCTCGACACGTACGTGACCGGCGGTCTGATGGAGACCGCTCAGGTCCTCAAGCTTGCGCCGGATTCCGCCCTCGCACGCGAGGCAGCGACGCGCGCAGCGCTGGCCAACGGTGTCGTCGCCGGCTCCGGACTTCCCGGTCTCCCGGATCTGCCGGAACCCGTGGTGAACGTCGTCTCCGCCGCCACGGACTGGAACGGGTACTGGAAGTCGAAGAGCGAGATCCACGTCGGTTCCCTGTGACACAGTACCGAGTCCTCTTGCCCGACGGGTGGTACCGGTACCCGGTCGACGGCGATCCGAAGCGCGCTTCGCGAGCGTTCGCCGATCGTCACCTGGTCCTCCGGGGTGGGGACGACCCGACGGCTGTGGAGGCACGGCGCCGCGCGCGCGACGACATCCGCTCCGCCTTCGGCACGATGGCGAACGCGGGGACGACGGACCTGTACTTCTTCGACGGCCAGTTCGGCGGAGTGCCGATGAACATGTTGTTCACGGTCGGTGTGGTCTACCTCGGACCGACGATCGCCGATCTCGAACTCCCTGCGGTCGCTCCGGTGCTCGGTGCATCGACGACGCTCACGGAGTTGCCCGTGGGGGAAGCACTCCGGGCGCGGTCCGAAGGAGAGATCGACGGAGGAGGATCGCTGCCGTCGTCGCTCCCCGGTGACATCGCCGCGGCGTTCCTCGCTGTATCGGGATCAGGCGGGCCAGCGAGGACGACTCGCGTGGACTACCTCCTGCCGGTGCCGCAGGAGCACGGCTCCTTCGCGCTGATCTCGTTCCAGTGCGCGGGCGATCCGTTCGTGGACGAGCGCGTTGCACACTTCGACATCCTGATGACCGGCTTCGCCTGGGACGGCGGGCGATGAAGTTCACCTGGCCACCGACCGACACGCTCCGTCCACTCGACCTCGAAGCGCATCGTCGTGATCCCTCGAGTGCGCCGACGATCATCAGACTCCTCAACGAAACGGATGCAGCAGCAGCCTGGACGGTCCTCGAGGACTCGCGCGAGGTCGGCTGGGTCGCCGTCCGCACGGCCCCGCTCGACGGCCGTCCCGCCGGGGTCGCCCGGGCTGGCCTCCGTGCGTCTGATCCGATCGGGCCGATCGAGGAATCGATGCTCCCCACGAGCAGCGGCGACACGCTGCGACTGGTCCAACGCCTCGCGCTGGAACGGCCGGACGGCGCAGCCTTCGTCGTGGTCCAAGCATCGTGGTCCTGGGTCGTGGGTGACGAGCTCGTCGTCCTCTCATCGAGCAGCGCCGAACCCGCGCTCGCCGAGCTGTTGATCGCACGCATCGACGCCCTCGCTGCGAAGATCGTCATCGATGCTTGAAACCCTTGCCCGCCCTGCCGCGTCGAGCGACCGGGCGGCCGCTGCGACCAGTGCCATGCGGCTCGTCATCGACGAGCGAGATCGGCTCGTCGTCCTCGACCAGGGCGGTGAACGAACGACGACGGACACCGTCGCCCGCGCCTGGTTCCTGAACGGCGACGTCCTCCCGAGGCACCTCGCGCCCACAGCCAGCAACGGCGCCGTGCTGATCGAGGACGTGAGCGGCAGCCTCTACCTCGTTCCGATCGACGATTGGTGGATGGCTCCCGTCTCCATCGTGCCGAAGGAACTCGCACTCCGCTCGAGCGGTCTCTCCGCGTTGCTCGATCGTTTCGGCACCGATGATCCACCGCCCGGCCACTTCGCCTCGGCCCACGTCCTGACACCCACGGATGAGCGGCGACGCCGCAGGATTCAGAAGATCCTGGTCGTCGTCATCCTGCTCGGACTCGGCGCATTCCTGACGGATGCATTCGGCCCGATCGTGCTGGCGATGACCCGCACCCCCGACGCCCCGGCCTTCGGATGGATCTCGGCCGGTGCAGCCGCCGCCAACGCATTGGTGGTGCTGGTCGTCGCCGCAGGGCGCAGGCGTCGGCCCAGGAGCGCCGACGCGCCGGCACTCCGGCCCGTGGCCGGCCCCTCCTGGTTCCGCAACGCGGCGTCGATCAGCGCGGACGACCAGGGTCTCGTCCTCGTCGACGGGCAGGGCATCGCGCAACGGTTGGCAACACCGGATCGGCATCTCGGGCCGGATGCCGTGGTGCGCGCGGCGTTCGTCCACGACGAGGACCCTCGAGTGCTGCTCATCGACGGAACGGACACCGTCCGCGCGCAGTTGCCGCTGCGTCTGTGGGCGCCGTCGCCGGACGAGGCACTCGTCCTCCGAGAGTTCCTGCAGCGTCTCGGTGTCCTTACCGTCGCATCCGACGATCTGCGCAACCAGCCCGCGCTCGCGCTTGACGAGATGCGCAGCAGCCGCGTCGGCCCGTCGTCGCTGATGCTGCCGAACGTCCTGGGCGCCGTACCCGCGTACCCGTTCCTCGCATCGTCGGCCTTCACGACGGTCGTGCTCGCCGGGGCTCGGTCGGCGGGCCCCGGGGACACCGCGACGATCGTCACGGCGCTGTTCGCCGCCATCGCGGTCGCAACGGTCGCCGCGGTCTTCGTCGTCGAATCGAGTTCGCGCCTCCCCGTCGCTCGCATCCGTCCGGAACAGCACGGACGTCCGGACCAGCCAGCGCTCACCCGACGCCACCTCGTCGCTGTGGGCATCCCGCTCATCGGAGCAGCTGTCGCCGTCTGGTACTTCGAGCAGGGCAACATCTTCTCTGCGACCAGCATCCTGCTCCTGGTGCTCGCCGTCCCACTGGTCTCGTGGCTGACGTTCCGTCGCCGTCGCGCAGAGCGGGGAAAGGCACCGGTCGGGCTCGGACGGTGGATCGTGATCGGAGCCCCGAGAGGAGACGAATGACTCGCCTGCTGTGGAACTACAACCGCGCGTGGACGCTGCTCGACGACGAGGGTGAGGTCGACGAGGTCACCGACGCAGCGGTGGAGCATGCGCTTGCGCAGGCGAAGCAGCGGCCGAAGCGTCGAGAACGCACGGTGCTCCGAACGGTCGTGCGTGACATCGCCGCCTTCCAGACCGCGGCGAAGGCGGAGACCTGCTTCGTGCTCTCGACCACGGCGCCGACGGTCCGAGCGATCGCGTACACGGTCGTGCACACCGTCGCCGGTGTCGACCGCGCGGACACCTTCATCGACGACGCTCGTGCACCGCGGGCGTCCGGCATCGGCGACGCCAGTGTCGGGACACTCGACCTGCCCGTCGGCCGTGCAACGCTCGTGGAGATGCGGGAACGCAGCACCGGCGGCCGGGGGCGGCCGGTGATGCAGGTCGTTCGTGCGATCATCCCCATCGTCGACGGCTTGAACGAGCTCACGGTGGTCGTGTCCTTCTTCGTCCCGGACGAGAACGACAGCGCCCTCGCTCGGCCCATGCTCGATGAGCTCCTCCGCGACCTGCGCATCGACTGGGGGTGAGCGTCATCGACGGGGCGGAGACGGTCGCCCACGCGGCCGTGCTGAGCGACCGACGCGCCGCGCGGGGTCAGCTGGAGTCACTCGCTGTCGTGGACGACCGCTTGTACGGCGTGCGGTCGACGGGCCACCTCGCGCTCACCGGGCGGATCGTGGCCGCTTGGGCCCTCGACTGGTCGGACGTCCCGCGCTCGATCGTCGCGAGTCCCGGCAACGGAGCCGTCGCGATCCGCGACGAGCACGGACGCGAGTTCATCGTGCCGATCGACGACTGGTGGATCATGGCGTCGAGCCCGACGCTCTTGTCCACCGCACTCGATTCGAGCGGTCTCGCGTTGCTGATCCAGCGGTACGGAGCATCGGCAACGCTCAACGGAACCCCACGTCCCACGGTCATCCTTCCTCGGCCACCGGCGTTCTTCACCCGTGCCGAGCTCCTCGTGCGCGTGGCGGTCCTCGGGGGTGGTGCGCTCATCCCGCTCTCCGTCGCCTCCGCCCTCGTCGTGGCAGCGACGGCGCATCGCCTGCTCTGGGAGTTGTGGAGCCTCCCACAGATCGCGGCATCGATCGCTGTCGTCGTCGCTGCCTTCTCGGTGATCATCGGCAGGCGACGGATCACGAGGGAACCGACTGACGCGATCCGACCACACGGACCAGCTTGGTTCACGAGTATGGCATCGCTGTCGGTCAACGGTGGTCAGCAGCTGGAGCTCACGGACGGCCAGGGCATGTGGCGCCGTCTGGAGACTCCCAGTTCGACGCTGTCCCCGATGGCGGTCAGCCGTGTGGTGTTCACCGACCACGCTCGTCGCACTGCTCTGCTGGTCGACGGCTCCGGTACCGTTCGCGCAGAACTGGATGCAGCGACCTGGTACCCGGACGGACCCGACCAGCTGACGGCGTTCTTCAACGCATCCGGCATCCTGACGGCGCATCAACCGGACGTGCGGTCTTCTCCGGCGCAGCGCCTCGACACCCGATCCAGCCTGGACATCGCGAAGGGATCACTGTCGTCCTGCAACGAGCCCGGGGTCGCACGGGTGACGCCGGTCCTCGTCGCAACCATGTTGCCGGTCCTGGGTTCTGCGACGTCGTTCGCCGCGGGACTGCCCTGGGCCGGTGCACTGTGCCTCGCGCTCGCTGCGACGAACGTCTGCCTCACCTGCTGGCTGGGCTGGACGGAGACGTCTGTGCGCGTCGGCGACCCGACGAGAGTCACGGTCGACAAGCCCAACCGGATGAGCGGACGGTCCGCAGCGCTGACGATCGTCGTGCTGGCTTCGCTGCTGACCCTGCTCTGGACCGTTCCGGCCCAGCGCTGGGACCTCGTCGTCGCAGCCGTCTTGCTCGCGATGGCCCTCCCCGGTCTCGCTTGGGTGGTGTACCGGCGTCGAGCACTGATCAACGGGAGCGGCCCACTGGCGCTCCACCGGTGGTGGCTCAGCGGCGCATCACGAGGAGAGGAATCATGAAGAACCTGCACTTCCGGCCGATCGACGCCTGGACGTTCATCGAGCCCGGGGCGCCGGATGAAGTCGGGACGGCCGCTGCCACTCGCGCGGTGAGCTTCGCGGAGACGGCCGTGTCGTCGAGGGACCGTGCCCGCCTCGTGCGCGAGTTCAGCGACCTTGCTCGGTACCGCGACACGTTCGAGGCGCCGGACTTCGCCGTCCTCACCACGAACAGACCGTCAGTGCACGTCATCGCGCACACCGCGGTGCACTACCTCGTCGGAGACGGAGCGGCCGACTTCGTGATCGACGACTCCTGGGCGGAGCGCCGCGATGGATCGCTCACTGCTGACCCCGAGATCACGACGACACGCACCGCGCTGGGTACCGCCACACGGATCCTGCTCAGACACACTTCGGAACCGAGCAGGTTCCTCCGGAGACGATCCGTCAAGACCTCGGTCCGATGGGTGCAGCCGTTCTCCGACGAATCGCTCTCCCGCACGGCCGTGCTCACATCGGTGATCGCGCACGAGAGCAACGTCGATCTCGCGCTGCCGCACGTGGACCGGCTCGCGCTCAGCCTCGAACTCCGGGAGACGTCATGAGCGGCGCCGCGGACCCGACGCCCGTCGGCCTCCCCGACCTCGAGGGCCTCGCCGGCGCGGACTGGTTGGTCGTCCCGCTGCCGGAGGATGTCCGGGGCAAGCCGAAGCGCTGGGCGAACTCGACTACCTACCGGCTCTTCCCCTGGTACGTGCGACCGTTCAAGACCGTGGAGGTCATCTTGACCGCTGGGTCGCTCGAGCAGCACTGCAGGATGAGCGCGCCCGACCTCCGGTTCGCGTTCTTCCGCCCGCAAATCACATCCCCGACGGACACGACGACCGTCTCCGTCACCGCGACCGGGGACAGACTGGGCGGTACCGGCATCCCACCCTTCGAGGGCCTCCGCGCCGGCGCCCAGACGGTGTGGGAGCAGACAGGGGAGACGTGGCCGTTCGTCGATCCGACGGGAGCCGTGGTCGCGCGCTGCTGGCGTTTCCGATCCGGCACCCTGACCATCACGGTCACCGGTCTCGGCGATCACGCTGCGGCCTTCGCTGCCGCTGAGGCGTCCCTGGAGGCGTTCGTCCGACGCATCCACAACGCGAGGTGAGCGCTGGGGCTGGACGCGTCGCAGGTGAGCCGACCCGTTCCCCCACACCGCGCCTCCAGTCCGACCGCCCATCCACAAGCCGGGCGCAACCCGGCCTGCACGTCGCAGGAACCTGCGAGAATCGACCCATGAGCGGCAGCACGACGCTGCGGGGGGCCTCGACGGGGTGCTCCGCGACGACCAGGACCCACGACGTGGCAGGTGCCGCGTGCGCCTGACGTTCACCGCGACCCACCTGCCGACCGACGCCACCGCGGACTTCGTGGTCGAGTGCGACGAGGACACCGTCCTCGGCGAGGTCGTCGAGATCGTCGCCCGTCGCTTCGGCCTGAGCGCCGAGTCCATCGTCGAGGTCGCGGTCGACGCCGTCCCGACGACCCCGCACGCGCGGCTCGGTGACGGTGTCCTGCTCGAGGGGTCCCGCCTGACCTTCGGCGCCCCCGCGCCGGTCCTCCCGCTGCCGGCAGACCTGCCGAGCGTCCGCATCGTGGGCGGGCCCGGTGCCGGCACGGTCGTGGTGCTCGACGCGGGCATCGCGCACGTCGGTTCCGCTCCGGACGCCACGGTGCACCTGCCGGACCGCACCGCCCCGGAGTACGCGGCGATCCTGCGCCTCGACCTCAACCGGCGGTTCTCGATCATCCCGACGCGCGGCTCGCGCGTCCTCGTCGACGGCACGGAGCTCGACGAGGAGACGCCCGTCGAGCCCGGCAGCGTCGTCACGATCGGCGACACGCTGCTGTCGGTCGCGGTCCCGGACGCCGACCGGGCGGCGATCACGCTGACACCAGGTGGCGGGACGCTCGACTACACCCGGCCGCCGCGCCTGCTGCCGGAGGAGACGCCGACGGTCTTCAAGCTGCCGGCGGCGCCGGGGCAGCAGTCGCGCCGTTCCATCCCGATCATCGCGGCGCTCGCGCCGCTCGGCATGGCGGCCGTGATGATCTCGATCTTCCACAACGTCGCGTACCTGGCCTTCGGCCTCATGTCGCCGATCATCATGTTCGGCAACGCCTGGTGGGACCGCCGCAACGGCAAGAAGACGCACCGGCAGCGGGTGGCCGAGTACGAGGAGACGAAGAAGGCGGTCGAGGCGGACGCCCTGGAGGCAGTGGTCCGGTACCAGCGCGAGTCACGCACCAGCGCGCCCGACCCGGCGACGGTGCTCGACATCGCCCTGCGCCGTCGCGCCCGGCTGTGGGAGCGTCGGCGGACCGACCCCGACTACCTCACGCTGCGCGTCGGCACGGCGGACGTGCCGTCCGGCGTCGTGCTCGAGGACCCGGCAGCGCTGGAGCACCGGCGGGCGGTCGACAAGCTGGCCGAGGACGTGCCGGTCGTGGTCGACCTCGGCGAGCACGGCGTGGTCGGTGTCGCCGGGCGCGACGAGCACACCAGGCACCTCACGTCGTGGCTCGTGGCGCAGCTCGCGGTGCTGCAGAGCCCGCGGGACACCCAGTTCGTGGTGCTCACCGACGCGCAGTCCGCCGACGAGTGGGCCTGGCTGCGATGGGTGCCGCAGGCGCGACCGGGCTTCGGGCAGGACGCCGTCATCGCGATCGGCAACGACGCCGAGACGCTGGGCGCGCGGGTCGCCGAGATCGGGCAGCTCATCGACGCACGGCAGCGGGCGATGCGCGAGTCGAACGTGCGGGGGATCCCCGGTCCCGACGTGGTCGTGGTGCTCGACGGCGCTCGACGGCTGCGCGCACTGCCGGGCCTGATCCGCATCCTCAAGGAGGGCCCAGCGGTCGGTGTCCGGGCGATCTGCATCGAGGAAGAGGCACGCCTGCTGCCCGAGGAGTGCTCGGTCGTCGTCACGGTGGGTCCGGAGCGCATCCGTGTCGCCGCCCAGCGTCAGGCGACGGTCACCGACGTCCGACCGGACCGCATCCCGGACGGCTGGTTCGAGACCGTCGCCCGGGCGGTGGCGCCGATGGTCGACGCCGACGACGAGAGCGATGCCGGTGGGCTGCCGTCGTCGTCGCGGCTGCTCGACGTGATGCTGCTGGAACCGCCGACGGCGCGGGCGATCACGGGCAAGTGGAACGTGCGTGCGCGCACCACCGAGGTGGTCGTGGGCGAGAGCCTCGACGGCCCGTTCGCGTTCGACCTCCGCAAGGACGGCCCGCACGGCCTGGTCGCCGGCACGACCGGGTCGGGCAAGTCCGAACTCCTGCAGACGATCGTCGCGTCCCTGGCGGCGACGAACACCCCGGAGGGCATGAACTTCGTCCTCATCGACTACAAGGGCGGCGCGGCGTTCCGCGACTTCGCGCCGCTGCCGCACACCGTCGGCATGGTGACGGACCTCGACACGCACCTGGTGGAACGCGCCCTCGAGTCGCTCGGTGCCGAGCTCCGTCGCCGCGAGCACCTGCTGGCCGACGCCGCCGCGAAGGACATCGAGGACTACGTCGACCGCCTCGTCCGCGGCGAGCCGCTGCCGCCGATGCCGCGCCTGCTCATCGTGATCGACGAGTTCGCGAGTCTCGTGCGCGAGCTCCCGGACTTCGTCACCGGCCTGGTCAACATCGCACAGCGGGGACGGTCACTCGGCATCCACCTCATCCTCGCCACGCAGCGTCCGACGGGTGTCGTGTCGAACGACATCCGCGCCAACACCAACCTCCGGATCGCGCTCCGGGTCACGGACTCGAGCGAGAGCACCGACGTCATCGACGCCGGTGACGCGGCGCAGATCCAGAAGAGCACGCCCGGCCGCGGGTACATCCGGCTCGGGGCCGGCGCGCTGCTGCCGTTCCAGGCCGGTCGGGTGGGCGGCCGGCGTCCGGGGCTGTCGACCGGACGCAAGCAGGTCTGGGCCGGAGCCGTCTCGTGGTCGTCGCTCGGCACCACCCCGCCGGCTCCACCGAAGTCGAAGGAGCTGCAGGCAGAGGAACGCACCGACCTGCAGGAACTGGTCGGCGCGGTGGCCGAGGCGGCGACGGAGCTCGGTGGACCGGCTCCCTACCGTCCGTGGCTCGACGCCCTGCCGGAGACGCTGCTCTTCACCGACCTGAACGACCGGGCGTGGGAGCTCGACGACAGCAGCACGACCGATGCCCGGGTCGGCCCGCTGCCCTTCGCGCTGCAGGACTTCCCGGCCGAGCAGGCGCAGCGCGTCCGGAGCCTCGACCTCGACTCGGACGGACACCTCTACGTGGTCGGTGCTCCGCGGAGCGGTCGGTCGCAGGTGCTCCGCACGATCGCCGCCGCGGTCGCCCGGAACACCTCGGCAGCCGACGTCCACGTGTACGCGCTCGACTGCGGCAACGGTGCGCTGCTGCCGATCCAGGCCCTCCCACACGCCGGCGCCGTCGTGCAGCGCGTGCAGACCGAACGCGCGCAGCGTCTCCTCACGAAGCTCACCCAGGAGCTCGCCCGCCGGCAGCAGGTCCTCGCCGACGGCGGGTTCGCGAGCATCGTCGAGCAGCGCGCGGCGGCGGTCGTGCCCGCCGACCGGCTCCCCCACATCGTGTTCATGCTCGACCGGTGGGAAGGGTTCGTCGGCTCACTCGGCGAACTCGACCACGGTGCACCGACCGACCAGGTGATGACCCTCCTGCGCGAAGGGGCGAGCGTCGGCATCCACCTGGTCGTCACCGGGGACCGTCAGCTCCTGTCGAGTCGGATGGCGACCCTGGTGGAGGACAAGCTCGTCCTCCGGCTCTCCGACCGCGGTGACTACGGCCTCGCGTCGCTCAACCCCCGCAAGCTGCCCGAGCAGGTCCCGGACGGACGGGCGTTCGCGTCGGAGTCCGCCACCGAGACGCAGATCGCCCTGCTCGCCGCCGCCGGCACCGGCCAGTCGCAGGCCGCAGCGATCACCGCGCTCGCGACCTTCGCGACCGAGCGCGACCGCGCGGTCGAGCGTGCCCGTCGGCCGTTCCGCGTCGACCAGCTGTCCGGGCCGGTGCCGTTCGACCGGGCGTGGGAGATGCGCGACGACGACGCCGGCCTGTTCGGCCTCGTCGGCATCGGCGGGGACGACCTCACCGCCATCGGGCCGGACCTCGCGGCCGCGGGCTCGTTCGTCGTGGGCGGTCCCGCGAAGTCCGGTCGGAGCTCCGTCCTGCTGTCGATCGCACGGTCGGTGCTGCGCGAGGGGGGCGAGATCGTGCTCGTCACCCCGCGGCAGTCGCCCCTGCGCGCCCTCGCGTCCGAGCCCGGCGTCCTCGGCGCGCACGAGGGCGTCGACGTCACCGAGGCTGACCTCGCGCCGCTGTTCGACGGGCAACCCGCCCGCCGGGTCCTCGTCATCGACGATGCCGAGCTCGTCAAGGACGCACCCGCGAAGAGCTGGCTGCAGGGCTTCGTGAAGAGCGCGGCGGACAACGGGCAGGCCATCGTCGCGGCGGGGTTGACGGCCGAGTTCGGCGTCGGGTTCACGGGCTGGCAGGTGGACATGAAGCGACGTCGGTCGGGGGCGCTCCTCAGCCCGCAGGCGATCACCGAGGGCGACCTGCTCGGCATGCGCCTGCCGCGCAGCAGCATCGTCGAACGGGTGCAGGTCGGCTCCGCGCTGGTGCACCTCGGCGACGGCGAACTGGTGTCGGTGCAGGTTCCGGTCCCCTGATCGCACCCCGGTTCTTGTCACACTGACAAATACCGTGGTACGGTCGGGTCATGGCAGTCGAACTCAGCACCCGGACCACCCGGGGCACCCAGGCGACACCGACGTTCTCCACCATGCGGTTCCCCGCCGGTGAAGCACACGTCAAGGTCGCACACGACGCCGACGCGGGGGACCTCATCGAGATCGCGACCCTGCGCGGCACGAACGGCGACGACCTCCTCATGCTCGGCATGTGGGCGGACGCCGTCCGGCAGCGCGGATCCCGGTCCGTCGCTCTCGTCCCGTACCTGCCCGGCGCCCGGCAGGACCGCGGCCTCCCCTTCGGCGCGAAGGTCTACGCGGACGTCATCAACGGCTTCGGGATCGACCAGGTCATCGCGTTCGACCCGCACTCGCCGGTGATCGTCGACCTGGTGGAGCGCCTGACCGTGGTCACGAGCGAGACCGTCGTCCGCGACCAGGTCGTCGCCGGCTCGGACTACAGCGGGATCATCGCCCCCGACAAGGGCGCGGTCGCGCGGGCCTCCGCCGTCGCCGACGCCTGCGGGCTGCCGGTGTTCCGCGCCGAGAAGCACCGCAACCCGGACACCGGCAAGCTCGACGGCTTCACGTGCGAGCCGCTGCCGGACACCGGTCGCCTGCTCGTCGTCGACGACATCTGCGACGGCGGCGGCACGTTCATGGGCCTCGCGACCGCGACGGGGCTGACGAAGGACCGCCTCGGCCTCTGGGTCTCGCACGGCGTCTTCTCCGGCCGGGCCCCGCAGCTCGCCGAGCACTTCGGGGAGATCGTCACGACGGACTCCTACCCCGCGCAGAACGCCATCGAGGGCCTGCGCACGATCGAACTCACCCCCTACCTGACGGAGCAGATCCGATGACGCAGACCGACACCACCACGACCGGCACCGACGGCACCACCGGCATCGCGCCCCGCCTCACCGGCCCGAGCCCGATCGCCCCGCTCCTCGCCGTCGACGGCTACAAGCACTCGCACCGACAGGTCTACCCGGGCGGCACCACCCGGATCCTCATCAACTGGACGAACCGTTCGAACGCACACATGCCCGAGTCGACGCACGCCGTGGTGTTCGGCCTGCAGGCGTTCATCCAGCGTTCCCTCGTCGAGGCGTGGGCGCCGTTCTTCGCCGCGGACGAGGACGAGGTCGCCGGCCTGTTCGAGCAGGCACTGCAGGGGTACTTCGGCCCGAACCACATCGGCACCGACCACGTCCGGGCACTCCACCGCCTCGGGTACCTCCCGCTCGAGATCCGCGCGCTCCCCGAGGGCACCCTCGCCCCGATCGGTGTCGCGACCCTCACCGTCGAGAACACCGTCGACGAGTTCTTCTGGCTGCCGAACTACATCGAGACAGCCCTGTCGGCCTCGATCTGGCACCCGTCGACCGTCGCGACGAAGGCACTCGAGTACCGCGACCTCATGGAGGACTGGGCCGCCCGCACCGGCGCCGACCCGGCCAGCATCGACTTCGCCGCGCACGACTTCTCCTTCCGGGGACAGTCGAGCATCGAGTCGGCCGCGGCCGGTGGCGCCGGGCACCTCCTCTCGTTCCTCGGCACCGACTCGATGCCGTCGCTCGACTTCATCGACCGCTACTACCCGGGTGACAACGGCTGGGTGGCCGCGAGCGTCCCGGCCACCGAGCACAGCGTGATGTGCGTGCGCGGCGCCGAGGGCGAGCTGGCGACCTTCGAGCAGATCCTCGACGTGTACCCGACGGGCATCGTGTCGGCCGTGAGCGACGGGTTCGACCTCTTCAAGGTGATCACCGAGACGCTCCCGCAGCTGAAGGACCGGATCACGGGTCGCGACGGCAAGCTCGTCATCCGCCCGGACTCGGGCGACCCGGTGGACATCGTCACCGGCACCGTGCACGGGGTCGACACCGCGGCGCTGACCGACCCGGGTCGCAGCCACGAGGAGAAGGGCGTCGTCGAACTCCTCGACGAGATCTTCGGGCACACCGTGAACGACCAGGGCTTCAAGGTCCTCGACCAGCACATCGGCGTGATCTACGGCGACAGCATCACCCTCGACCGTGCCCGCCGCATCTACGAGCGACTCGCCGCCAAGGGCTACGCGAGCGACAACATCGTGCTCGGCATCGGCTCGTACACGTACCAGTACATGACCCGCGACAACCTCGGCAGCGCAGTCAAGGCCACCTGGGCGCTGGTGGACGGCGAGCCCGTCGACATCCAGAAGGACCCGAAGACGGGCAGCGGCAAGAAGAGCGCGAAGGGCCGGATCGCCCTGCACCGCGACGCGACCGGCGAGATCCGCCAGACCGACCAGGCCACCGCCGAGGACGAGGCGACGAGCCTGCTCCAGCCCGTGTGGGTCGACGGCCGGTTCCGGGTCCTGCAGTCGTTCGCGGATGTGCGGGAGACCCTCCGCCGCGAGCGCACCGAGCGCACCGACCGCGCGGCCCGTCGGGCGACGGCGTGACCGACGCCACCTCGGCGGCCCGCGACCAGCCGCTCATCGCGATCGACGTCGTCCCGATGTCGTTCACGACGAGCGGCTGGTTGCGGGTCGCCACCGCGCGTCGGCAGTACGCGCCGTACGCGGGCCAGGAGGCGCTCCCCGGCGTGCTCCTGGATGCTGCGGAACTCCTCGCCGACGGTGCACGACGCGCACTGCGCACCAAGACCGGGATCGACGCGGCGACGGTCCGGCACCTCGCGCAGGTCGGCGCGTTCGACGGACCCGACCGCGACCCGCGGAGCGCCGCGATCAGCGTCGCCTTCCTGGCCGTCCTGGCACCGGCGGTGACGACCCCGACGCCGGCCGCGGCGGCCGCTGTGGTGGCCCCGCCCTCGGCCGCCGGACCCGCGGTCTGGCGCGTGCCCGGGGAAGACGACCCGCGCCTCCCGTTCGACCACGACGCGATCATCCGAGCCGCCCTCGACCACGTCCGTACCCGGATCTGGCGCGACCTGCCGCTCACGCGCGCGTTGCTCGGCGAGGTGTTCACCACCTCCGATGCCTCCGCGCTGCAGACCGCGCTGACGGGCGTGCAGCCGGACCCGGGCAACACGAACCGGGCGCTGCGGACCAACCCGGCGCTCGTCCGCGCCGACGCGTCGGCCACGGCCGCGGTCCGCGGCGGCCGTCCCCCGGCAACCTGGACGTGGGCGGGCTGATCGCGGTTGGGTGGGGGCATGCCCTCCGCTCCGCTGTCCGGTGACACCTCGTTCGCGTTCCCGGAGTACACCGACCCGCCAGCATCACCGTTCGACGTCGCCCGCACCTGGATCGACGAGGCGCGGGACGGCGACGTGTCCGAGCCGATGTCGATGACGCTCGCCACCGCGGGGTCCGACGGCCGGGTCTCGGCGCGGACCGTGGACGTGAAGCGGCTCGACGACCGCGGGCTCGTGTTCGGGACCTCGACGCTCAGCCCGACGGGCCGGCAGCTCGACGACAACCCGTTCGCCGCGCTCCAGGTGTACTGGCGGGAGACCATGCAGCAGCTGCGGTTCGAGGGCCGGGCCGTGCAGCTCTCCGACGCCGAGTCCGACGCGCTGTTCGCCGACCGGTCGCCGAAGTCCCGCGCCGCCACCGCGATCGCCGACCAGTCCTCGGTGCTCGAGCCCCGGACGCTGCAGGACCTCATCGACGACGCGAACGCGCTGCTCGACGAGTCCGAGGACGACGTGCCCCGCCCGGAGGGCTGGGTGGCGTGGCGACTCGAGCCGGACCGCGTCGAGTTCTGGCACGGCAGCCGCGACCGGATGCACCGGCGGTTGCAGTACGTGCTCGCCGACGGTGCGTGGTCGGCGGCGCGGCTGCAGCCGTAGCGCGGCGCGGGCGGCGCGCGGCCGCTGGCCTGCCGGCCGCACAACCAAAGTGCGCTCGAACCACGCAATCCCGTGGCTCGAGCGCACTTTGGTTGTGCGAACGCGAGCCGCCCCGCGTCGCGCCGCGCGGCGCGCCGCCCGCGCTACCGCGCGATCGGGTTCGGCATCGCCCCCGCCCGGATGAGCGACGACGACTGGTCCGCCAGGTCCACCATCGACAGCGTGTTCCGCAGCTGCAGCCGGTTGAGGCACGAGTGCTCGAACGCCGGCACCCGCAGGTCCAACGGCCGCCGGCGCTCCGGGTGGGCCGCGGCGTGCGCGTCGACGCACTCCCCCACCACCTGCCAGAACCGCGACTCCGGCAGGACCCCGTCGTCGTCGAGGATCGCCGCGACGAAGCGCAGCACCCCGTCGAACACGTCGGTGAACACGGCGAGCGCCGCTTCGTCGTCGTCCACCGGGTGCACGATGCGCTCGATGTCGGCGGGCACCGGGCGGTCCGCGTGCCGCCCGAGCACCGCGACCTCTTCGCCGATGTCCTTCATCACCGCGCGCACCACGACCCCGTCACGGACGACGAGCACGAGGTTCTCGCCGTGCGGCATGAACACCAGGTCGTGCACGGTCAGGCAGTGCACCACGGGCAGCAGGTACGCGTCGAGCCAGCGCCGCACCCACTCGTCGGCCGGCAGCCCCGATGCCTCGATCAGCGCCGACACGACGGCGTCGCCCGAGGCGTCCCGGTGCAGCAGCGCGGCCATCGTCAGCAGTCGCTCGCCGTCCGTCACCCGCGGCAGCGGGCTCTCCCGCCACAGCGCCGCGAGCATCTTCCGCTGCGGTGAGGACACGTCGACCCGGTGGTAGGCGTCCCCGGTGTACCCGATCGCCGCGTGCTCCCGGAGCACCGAGAACCCGGCGCCGGCCAGCGTCTCGTCCGCGGACACGAGCGCCGCGACCCAGTCGTTCACGGCCGGGGTGTTCCGCATGTACGCGGGCGACATCCCCCGCAGGAACCCCATGTTCTGCACGGCGAGCGCCGTCTTGACGTACGAGCGCTCCGGGTGGGAGCGGTCGAACGCCGTCCGGATCGACTGCTGCGGCTGGTACTCGTCCGGCCCCTCGCCGAGGTCGACCAGGTCCTGCCGCCCGAGGTCCGGCGCGAACGTGACGGCGATCCGGTGCTGCCACTGCCACGGGTGCACGGGGATCCAGACGTAGTCCTCGGGGTCGAGTCCCCGGGACACCAGCACGGCCCGGAACCCGGCGGTGGTCTCCGGGTCGAGCTCGGCCGCCCAGTGGTCGCGCTCGGTGCGGTCCGCGGCGAGCGCGAGGTGCGTGCAGGCCCGGCGTGCGGCGAGCCAGCGGTAGCGGAACCGACCGCCGGCCTCGGGGGCGTAGGCGCGGTACTCGTCCAGCCCGAACCCGATCCGCCCGTTCGCCGCCACGAACGCCGGGTGCCCCTCGGTCATCGCCGACTCGACGTCCTGGAACGACGCGACGACGCGGTCGGCCCCCTCCGTGCGCCCCCGTGCGAGCTGCGCTGCTGATGGCCCACCGCGACGGTGCTTCGCGGCGGCGCTGGCGAGGGTGGAGGCGATCTCCTCGAGGTACGTGCCGAGCAGCGCGTCGGGGATCCCGAGCACGTCGCGCAGCTCGAGGACGAGGTCCTGCGCGCTGAGCGGGGCCGCCGCACCGGCGCGGGTGCGGGTCAGCGACGCCTCGTCGATCGACCAGTGCTCGAGCACGTGCCGACGCGCGCGGAACCGGTAGGTCGACTCCCCCGCGTCGAGCCGCCAGGCGTCGCCGTCCGGCTGCGGTTCCACGAGGCGCTCGTGCGTGAACTCGGCGATCGCCTTCGCCACGAGGTGCCGCTGGGCCGGTTCGAGGTGCTCCGGCTGGAGGTGCGCCGCGGGCCCGTCGCCCTCGGGCAGCCCGATCCGGTCGGTGTCGAGCACGGACAACAGGGCGCGCTTGCCGTCGACGTCGACCTCGCGCAGCACGCGGAACCCGACCTCGGCGTTCTTCGCGTGCACGGCGGTGTTCCGGACGTCGGGCTCGACGACGACGCGGCGTGCTCCGAGGACGTCGCGGCAGTGCTCGACGACGGTGCGCATGACGGCGCTCGTCAGTCCGTGCACCCGTCCGTCGGCGGGCGGCGGCGCGACGAGCAGGTGCATGCCGACGTCGCCGGGTTCGGCGGCGAACACGTCGGTGAGCAGGACCCGTGCCGGGTCGTACGTCTCCGCGAGGAACACCGGGACGCCGTCACGACGGCCGAGCCACGCGGCCTGCGCGGGATCCGCCTGCACGCCCGCGAGGTACGTCCGCACCGCGTCGACGTCGAGGTGTCCCATGCCCCACCACGACGACGCGGGGTGCGCGAGCCACGACTGCACGAGGGCGGCGTCACGACCCGGGTCCACGGGTTCGACGGCCAGGAGGCGCGGCTCGGCCCCGCCGACCTCGGTCACGTCGGGCAGGGTGGTCGCGTCGACGGTCATGCGGAGACCTCCGCGCGCTCGGTCGCGTGCCGGGGCGGCGCGCCGTCCGCGGTGCTGCCACGTGCCGTGGAGCGGGCGGAGGCGGGCAGGCCGAACTCCTGGAAGGCGATCCGCGCCTCCAGGCCGTACACGGGCCGACCCGTGACGGAGCGGATGATCGACGCGTTCCGCCACGCCCCCATGCCGAGGTCGGGTGCGGTGAGGCCGTGCGTGTGCTCCTCGGCGTTCTGCACCCAGATGCGGCCGCCGAGTCGGTCGACGTGGTGGTCGCGTGCGACCGCCAGGCGCCCCCGGGAGTCGCGGGCGACGAGGTGCTCGACCGGTGCGAGGAACGCCGCGGACCGCGGTCGGTACCCGGTCGCCAGGACCAGCCGCTCGACCTCGTGCTCGTACGTCTCGCCGAGCTGCTCGTGCCGGAGGGTCAGCCGGTACGTCCCCCGGTCCGCCAGCCAGACGGCGTCGACCACGCTCGTCTCGGTGCGGAGCGTCGTCGGGACCGGTCCCGGCGCGCTGAGCCGGTACAGCTGGTCGTAGAGCGCGTCGACGAGGTCCGCGCTGATGCCCTTGTACAGCCCGCGCTGCTCGCGACCGAGGTGGTCGCGGACGTCCTCGGGCAGGGCGTGGAAGTGGTCCGTGTACTCCGGGCTCGTCATCTCGAGCGTGAGCTTGGTGTCCTCCATCGGGAAGAACCGCGGCGAGCGGGTGATCCAGTCGAGGCGGTAGCCGTCCCGCCGGACGTCCTCGAGCAGCTCGCGGTAGACCTCGGCGGCGGACTGGCCACTGCCGATCACCGCGATCGACCCGGCACGGCGCAGGGCGTCACGGTTCGGCAGGAACTCGGCGGAGTGGATCGCCGGCCCGTCGATGCCCCGAAGGGGTGCGGGGACGGACGGCTCCGTGCCGATGCCGACGACGACGTGGCGTGCGCGGTACGTCTCGGGACCCCGATCGGTCTCGGCGTGCACCGTGAACAGGTCGGTCGTCACGTCGTGCTCGACGGCCGTGACCCGGCGACCCCAGCGGAGGGTGTCGAGCCGGTCGGCGGCCCACCGGCAGTACGCGTCGTACTCGCTGCGGAGGGGGTGGAAGTCCTCGCGGATGTAGAACGGGTAGAGCCGACCGGTCTCCTTGAGCCACGCCAGGAACGAGAACGGCGAGGTCGGGTCCGCCATCGTCACGAGGTCCGCCATGAACGGCACCTGGATCGTGGCGTCGTCGAGCATCATGCCGTGGTGCCAGGCGAAGCCGTCGGCGGCGTCGAGGAACACCGCGTCGAGGTCGTCGAGCGGGTCGGTGAGGCAGGCGAGGCCGAGGTTGAACGGCCCGATGCCGATGCCGATCAGGTCGTGGACGGGGCGGTCGGCGGTCTCGTCGGCGGTCCTGTCGGCGGTCCGGAGGTCGTCGGCGGTGGTCATCGCGTTGCTCCTTCCGGGGCGGAGGTGGCCGCGCGGACGCGCGCTGCCGTCGCGGCGACGTGGTCGAGCGAGGCGCGCATCTGCGCCGGGGTCGTCTCCGGGTTGAGCAGCGTCAGCTTGTTGCAGGGGCGCCCGTCGATCACGGTCTTCGCGATGAGCACCCGCCCCTCGGCGAGGAGGGCCGCCCGGATCGGAGCCACCAGTGCGTCGGCGTCCGCGTCGGTCACGCCGGCGGGCTGCCACCGGAACAGCACGGTGCTGAGCTGCGTCGGCGCGACGAGCACGAGGTCCGGGTGCTCATCGACGATCGCGTGCGTCGCCACCGCGAGGTCGATCACTGCGTCGAACGCCCGCCCGACGGCCTCGGCGCCGGTCGCACGGAGAGTCGCCCAGAGCTTCAACGCGTCGAACCGCCTGGTGGTCTGCAGGGACTTGTCGACCTGGTTCGGCTCGGCGGCGTCCTCGGGGTTGAGGTAGTCCGCGTACCAGGCCGTGCGGCGGAGGTCGGCGGGGTCGCGGACGACCAGGGCGCTCGACGACACCGGCTGGAAGAACGACTTGTGCAGGTCGGCGGTCACGCTCCGCGCACGCTCGATCCCGTCGAGCAGGTGCCGACGGGTCGGGGACACGAGCAGGCCGCAGCCGTACGCGGCGTCGACGTGGAGCCAGACGTCCTCGAGGTCGCACACGTCGGCGATCGGCTCGAGCGGGTCGATCACGCCGCGGTCGGTGGTGCCCGCCGTGGCGACGACGGCCATCGGGGTGCGGCCGGCCGTGCGGGCGGCCGCGATCGCCTCGGCGAGGGCCGCGGGACGCATCCGGCCGGCCCGGTCGGTGGGGACGTCGACGACGGCGTCGTCGGGGAGGCCGAGGAGCCGGGCGGACTTGCGGACGCTGAAGTGGGACTCGGCGGTGGCGAAGACGGTGAGCACCGGGGCAGTCGAGGCCGTCGCTGCCGTCGCGGCTGCCGCTGCTGTTGCTGCCTCTCGCGCCAGCAGCAGCGCCTGCAGGTTCGACTGGGACCCGCCCGAGGTGAACACCCCGTCACCGCCCGCGAACCCGATGCGCCCCGCGAGCCACGCCACCACGTGCCGCTCGATGTCGGTCCCGATCCGCGACTGGTCCCAGGTGTCCACCGAGGTGTTCACGGCGGCGAGCACCGACTCCGCCGCGACCGCGGGCAGCGCGACCGGGCAGTTGAGGTGGGCGAGGTACGCCGGGTCGTGGAACCAGACGGCCTCGCGGACGAACAGGTCGTCGAGCTCGGCGAGCGCCCGGTCCGTCCCGAGGGGTTCCGCGTCGAGGTCGACGGCGGCGACGCGGGCCCGGAGTTCGTCCGCGGCGGTGTCGGTCGTCGGTCGGTCGACGTCGGAGATGCGGTCCGCGAGCCGGTCGACCGTCGTGGTGACGGTGGTCCGGTAGCGCTCGGCGTTGGCAGAGGTCAACAATTCGATGAGGGCTGTCACGTTAGGTAAGGCTAACCTCACCTCGCCGCGATTGTCACGCGCGGCAGCGCGCTCCCGACATGGCCGGGCGCGTCGGCGTCAGGGGCTCAGCGCCTCAGAGCTTCTCGATCGGCGCGATCTTGATGAGGAGCTTCTTGCGGCCCGCGGAGTCGAACGCGATCTCGGCGATGCGCTTGGCGCCGATGCCGGTCACGGCCGAGACCGTCCCCTCGCCGAAGTCGACGTGCTTGATGCGGTCGCCGGCCACGAGCTCCATGTCGCCGTTGTCGCGGACCTGCCCGGACACGCGGTTCGCCCACTCGGTCTTCGGACGGGTCTTCTGCGCTGCGGCCGCCCGGTCGTACGAGCCACCGCCCCAGCCGCCACCGCCGCGGTACCCGCCGCCGGCGCCGCCGCCCGAGCCGCCGATCCCGCCGCCCCGTCGGGCGTTGAGGGCCCGGGGTTCGGTCCCGCCGCGGCTGTTCGCCATGCCGGGAGACTGCTTCCACTCGATGAGCCCCTCGGGGATCTCCTGCAGGAAGCGGGACGGCATCGCCACGTTGACGTCACCGAACTGCGCGCGGGTCATCGCGAGCGACAGGAAGAGGGACTTCTTGGCGCGGGTGATCCCCACGTAGAAGAGCCGGCGTTCCTCGGACGGGCCACCCGGCTCGTTCGCCGACATCCGGTGCGGCAGCAGGTCTTCCTCGACGCCGGTGAGGAACACCGCGTCGTACTCGAGCCCCTTCGCCGTGTGCAGGGTCATGAGCGACACCGTTCCCGACGAGTCGTCGAGCTCGTCCGCCGCGGCGACGAGGGAGACCTCGGTCAGGAAGTCGGACAGCGTGCCCTCGGGGTTGTTCTTCTGGAACTCCCGCGTCACCGCGACGAGCTCGTCGATGTTGTCCGCACGGGCGGCGTCCTGCGCGTCGGGCGACTTCCGGAGGTTCTCGAGCAGCCCCGAGCCGTCGAGCAGCTGTGTGAGGGTGTCCACGACCGGCTGGGTACCGGCGCGGGACGAGACGTCGTCGAGCAGGGCGGCGAACGCCGTGATCGCGTTGCGCACCTTCGGCCCGAACCCGAGTTCGTCGGCGTGCCGGAGGGCGTCCCGCATCGTCGTCTCGTGCTCGTCGGCGTAGCGCTGCAGGGTGGTCTCGGTGACCGCGCCGATGCCGCGCTTCGGGACGTTGAGGACCCGTCGGAGTGCCATCGGGTCGGCCGGGTTGGCGACGGTGATCAGGTACGCCATGGCGTCCTTGATCTCGGCGCGCTCGTAGAACTTCGTGCCGCCGAGGACCCGGTACGGGATCGCCGCCCGGATGAAGATCTCCTCCAGCGCACGGGTCTGCGAGTTCGTCCGGTAGAAGACGGCCATGTCGCGGTAGGACATGCCGTCCTCGTGCAGGCGCTGGATCTCGTCGGCGACGAACTGGGCCTCGTCGTGCCCGGTGTAGCCCGTGAACCCGACGATCTTGTCGCCGGCGCCGACGTCCGTGAACAGGTTCTTCGCCTGCCGGTCGAAGTTGTTCGCGATGACGGCGTTCGCGGCGTCGAGGATGTTCTGCGTCGACCGGTAGTTCTGCTCGAGCAGGACGACCTTCGAGTTCGGGAAGTCCCGCTCGAACTCGACGATGTTGCGGATGTCCGCCCCGCGGAAGGCGTAGATGGACTGGTCGGAGTCGCCGACGACGGTCAGCGACGCCGGGGCGATCGACCCGTCGGCCTCGCGCATGCGGGCGACGTGCTGCCCGGCGTCCTCGAGCTTGTCCACCTGCTCGACGGGGACCGGCCGCGTGAGCTCGCGGATGAGGGCGTACTGCGCGTGGTTGGTGTCCTGGTACTCGTCGACGAGGATGAACCGGAACCGGCGCTGGTAGAGCGCGGCGACCTCGGGGAAGGCGCGGAAGAGGAACACCGTCTGGCCGATGAGGTCGTCGAAGTCGAACGCGTTCGCCCGGCGCAGCTCGTTCGTGTACCGCCGGAAGACCTCGGTGAACATGACTTCTTGCGGGTCGTTCGCGTTGATGTTCCGGGCGTAGGAGTCGATGTCCTGCAGCTCGTTCTTGAGCTTCGAGATCTTCGAGGCCGCAGCGCCGACGGTCAGCCCGAGCGAGTCCGCCTCGAGCTCCTTGATGATCCGCTTGAGCAGGGCCTTCGAGTCGGCGGAGTCGTAGATCGTGAACGACTGCGCGAACCCGAAGCGCTCGGCCTCGCGCCGGAGGATCCGCACGCACGCCGAGTGGAAGGTGGAGATCCACATCCCCTCGGACGCCTGCCCGACCAGCGCCCGCACGCGCTCGCGCATCTCGGCCGCGGCCTTGTTCGTGAAGGTGATCGCCAGGATCTGCGACGGCCAGGCTTCTCGGTTGGCGAGCAGCAGCGCGATGCGGCGGGTCAGCACGCTCGTCTTGCCGGAGCCCGCACCCGCCACGATGAGCAGGGACTCGCCGCGGTACTCGACGGCTTCCTTCTGCTGGGGGTTCAGACCCGCGGTGAAGGGGTCGTCGTAGGCGCGGTCACCGGCGCCGGAACCGTCAGCACGGCCGGGCGTCGAGTCGAAGGGGTCGAGCACGATCGTCATGTCCGGGACAGTCTAGGCCGGGCCTCCGACAGCCGAGCGGGCGAGCACGGCCAGGTCGGTGTGGTCGGCGAACACCCCGTCGACGCCGGTGCGGACGACCGAGGTGAACCACCGCTCCCAGTCGCCGAACGCCGCGACCTCGCCGCCACGACGCAACGGCGCCGGCAGGAAGCGGTTCTCCGGCCGCAGCGTCCACGTGTACACGGCGAGCCCGGCCTCGTGCGCGCGGTCGACGACGGCGCTCCGCACGGGTGCCGGATCCTCGAGCGCGACGCTGTCCACCCCGGCCATCAGCGTCCCCAGGTCGACGCTGATGCCGTGGAACTCCGTCGCGAACGCCGTGAGCGCGTCGTCGGATCGCTCGGCCGCGTAGGTGGGAGCCAGCGACCCGTGGGACGCGACCTCATCCGCCGCGCTGCCCCGCGCCTCCTGGAGGTAGACGAGCCGCCCGCCGGTCCCGCGCTCACGGAGGTCCCGCAGCACCCCCTTCTCGAAGCTCTCGACGGTGAGGCGCTCGTCCCCGCGCCACCCGGTCTCGGCGAGGACCCCGTCGAGGAGCTGCCCCATCGGGAAGCCGGCGCGGTCGAAGAAGTCGGCGTGCTTGACCTCCGCGACGAGTCCGACCGGCCGGGGAGCCGCGTCGAGGATCGCGAGCAGGTCCTCGAGGCGGAGGACCGGCTCCTCGCCGTCGTGCTCCGCCGACCCCGGTCGCAGGGCGGGGAGGCGCTCGCGGGTCCGCAGCGTCCGCAGCTCGGCCCACGTGAAGTCCTCGGTGAACCAGCCCGTCGTCTTCTGCCCGTCGACCGTCTTCGTCGTGCGCAGGTGCCGGAACTCGGGGTGGTCTGCGACGTCGGTCGTGCCGGACACCTCGTTCTCGTGCCGCAGCACCAGCACGCCGTCCTTCGTGGGCACGAGGTCCGGCTCGATCGCGTCGGCACCGAGTTCGATCGCGAGCTCGTACGCGCTCCGCGAGTGCTCGGGACGGTAGCCGGACGCGCCGCGGTGGGCGATCACCAGGGTCATGGCCCCGACACTACGGCCACATCCGGCGCGCGGCGTCCCCGGGCCGGTAGGTTCACGGCATGGGGCTCGACCGGGGGTGGAAGCGGAGCAGCGTCGCCGCGGCGACGGTGCTGGTCGGCGTCGCGGCGTGGGTCGTGCCGGCCTCCGGATCGGCACCCCTGCACCTCGCCGAGGGCGGGGGCGAGGTCTGCATGGAGGGTCGCACGGACGCCACCGTCGGCATCGCGATGCTCGACCACCCGACGGGCGACCCGATCGTCGTCAGCGCGGTGTCCGCACCGGGGGACGGCGTGCGCATCGTCGACGCGTTCGTGGTCCGGTACCCGCACGGTGCGACGGACCCGGTCCGGTACGGGACGGACGAGTGGCCGGTCCCCGCACACTGGGGCGAGCCGGAACCGGCGCTCGGCGCGTCGGTCGCCGCGGGCGATGCCGCCGACCTCGTCGTGCACGTCCGCCGCGATGCGCGCGACGGCGGCTCGGTGGGTCCGGTGCGGGTCGCGTACACGCAGGGCGCGCGGCTGTGGTCGGAGACCACCGGTACCGAGGTCGCGCTGCGCGCGCACTGCTGATCCAGGAGGCGCGGTGCCGGTCCGTTCCGACCCTCGCCGTGAGCGGTCGGCGGGCTCCGGGCCGGTTCGGGGCGCGCACGCAGCGCACGACCGTAGGCTGCGCTCGTCGGGTCCCCACGGGGCCGCTTCCGCTCGCCGCGAATCCTCAGCCTTCCGCGACCGAGCCCACCTAGGCTGAGAGGACTCGAATCTCCAAGGAAGAGGACACCATGGCCTTCAAGCCCGGTTTCGACCAGTCCCCCGCCTTCAACAACCAGGGGCCCAACACCTGGGGTGGGCGCGGCGCTGGTCAGCAGCAGGCCGGCTGGGGACAGACCCCGCAGCAGGCACAGGGCGGGATGACCCCCGAGCAGCTGCAGTACATGTACGACCGCCCGGCGGCCAGCACGGTCGACACGGACCGCATGTCGTACGAGGACACCATCGTCAAGACGCTGCTCGCGTTCGGCGTGCTCGTCGTGGGTGCCGTGGCCGGCTGGAACGCACCGATGATCGTCTGGATCATCGGCGCCGTCGCCGGGTTCGTGCTGGCGCTCGTCAACATGTTCAAGAAGCAGCCGTCGCCCGGGCTCGTCCTGGCGTACTCCTTCGCCCAGGGCCTGTTCGTCGGTGGCATCTCGCACTACTACCAGAACGCGTTCGGCGGCATCGTCGTGCAGGCCGTGTTCGGCACGCTCGGTGTCTTCGCCGTGACGCTCGCGCTGTTCGCCTCCGGCAAGGTCCGCGCGACGCCGAAGGCCACGCGCTTCTTCCTCGTCGCGATGGTCGGGTACCTGGTGTTCTCGCTCATCAACCTGGTCCTCATGTGGACCGGCGTGACGCAGACCGCGTTCGGTGCCCTCGGGTTCGAGATCTTCGGCATCCCGCTCGGCGTGATCATCGGCATCCTCGTCGTGGTCATGGCGGCGTACTCGCTGATCCTCGACTTCGACCAGATCCAGACCGGCGTCCGTCGTGGCGCTCCCCGGATCTACGCGTGGACGGCGGCGTTCGGGCTCATCGTCACGATCGTGTGGCTGTACCTCGAGATCCTGCGCATCCTCGCCATCGTGGCGAGCAGCCAGCGCAACTAGTACTCGGGACGACCCGAAGGGCCCCGGCGAACACGCCGGGGCCCTTCGTCGTTCCCGGGTCAGGGGCGGCCGACGACCCTCCCACGCCGAGATCGCATGACATGCCGCACGTGCATCGCCGAGGTCGCACAACGTGCCGCCCGTGCATCGCCGAGGTCGCACAACGTGCCGCACGACCTCGCCGCGAGCGGCAGATCGTGCGACTTCGCCGCACGCACGACCTCGCCGCACGCACGACCTCGCCGACCGGCCTCCGGACGCGGGACGGCCCGGCACGCAGGACGCGTGCCGGGCCGTCAGCGCGGGAGGACTACTCCCACTCGATCGTCCCCGGCGGCTTCGACGTGACGTCGAGCACGACCCGGTTCACGTCGGGCACCTCGTTCGTGATGCGGTTCGAGATCTTCGCGAGGGTGTCGTACGGCAGGCGCGTCCAGTCGGCGGTCATGGCGTCTTCCGACGAGACCGGACGGAGCACGATGGGGTGGCCGTACGTGCGACCGTCGCCCTGGACGCCCACGGAACGGACATCGGCGAGCAGGACGACCGGGCACTGCCAGATCTCCTCGTCGAGGCCGGCCGCGGTGAGCTCTTCGCGGGCGATCTTGTCGGCCGCGCGGAGCAGCTCGAGACGGTCCTTCGTGACCTCGCCGACGATGCGGATGCCGAGCCCCGGGCCGGGGAACGGCTGGCGACCGACGATGACCTCGGGCAGTCCGAGCTCGCGACCGACGGCGCGGACCTCGTCCTTGAACAGGGTGCGGAGCGGCTCGACGAGCTCGAACGTCATGTCGTCGGGGAGACCGCCGACGTTGTGGTGCGACTTGATGTTCGCCGTTCCCGAGCCACCGCCGGACTCGACGACGTCCGGGTAGAGCGTGCCCTGCACGAGGAACTTGACCTCGGCATCAGAGTCGGAAGCCTGGGCCTCGAGCACCAGCGCCTCGGCCGCGGCCTCGAACGTGCGGATGAACTCGCGCCCGATGATCTTGCGCTTCTGCTCCGGGTCGCTCACGCCGGCGAGGGCGTCGAGGAACTGCTGCTCGGCGTCGATCGTGATGAGCCGCACACCGGTGGAGGCGACGTAGTCCTCTTCCACCTGCTTGCGCTCGTCGGCGCGGAGGAGCCCGTGGTCGACGAAGACGCAGGTGAGCTGGTCGCCGACGGCCTTATGCACGAGCGCCGCGGCGACGGCGGAGTCGACGCCACCGGAGAGTCCGGCGATGACCCGGGCGGCACCGACCTGTGCGCGGATGCGTTCGACCTGCTCCTCGATCACGTTCGCGGAGTTCCAGTCACCGGGGAGCCCGGCGGCACGGTGCAGGAAGTTCTCGAGCACGGCCTGGCCGTACACCGAGTGCTTGACCTCGGGGTGCCACTGCACGCCGTAGAGCTTGCGCTCGTCGGAGGCGAACGCGGCGACGGGGGTCGAGGCGCTGGACGCGAGGACCTCAAAGCCCTCGGGTGCCTTCGCCACGGAGTCGCCGTGGGACATCCAGGTCACCTGCGACTCCGGCTGGTCGCCGAGGAGTGTGCTCGTGCCGGGCGAGAGCGTGACGTCGGTCGCGCCGTACTCGCGCAGCCCGGTGTTCGCCACCTCGCCACCGAGCGCGGTCGCCATGGCCTGGAAGCCGTAGCAGATGCCGAGCACGGGGACGCCGAGGTCGAGGATGTCGCCGTCGAGCGCGGGCGCACCGGTCTCGTACACGGACGACGGGCCGCCGGACAGCACGATGGCCGCGGGGTCCTTCGCACGGACCTCGTCCGCCGTGATCGAGTGCGGGACGATCTCGCTGTAGACGTTCGCTTCACGGACCCGACGCGCGATGAGCTGCGCGTACTGGGCACCGAAGTCGACGACGAGGACGGGACGCTGTTCGGTCTCGCTCACCGAGCGGCCTCCTTCTCACGCTGCTGGGCAGCGGTCAGCTCGTGGTAGGTGTCCATGGCGATCTTCTGCATGCGGTGCTCGACCACGAACGACATGAACGGGATGATGCCCCCGAGGGCGATGAGCAGGAAGCGGATCGGCTTCCAGCGCATGATGCTCCACAGACGGAAGTCGGTGAAGAGGTAGAGCACGTACAGCCAGCCGTGGGCGATGAGGATGCCGATCGACAGGTTGAAGGTGCCGGGCTCCTTGCCCGCCGTGCCCTCCGGCACGAAGAACGCACCGCCGCCGAGCTGCATCTCGAGGTGCAGCGGCGTGTACTTGATGACCATCTCGACCACCAGGGCGAGCAGCAGCACGCCGGTGATGTACGCCGAGACGCGGTACCACTTCACCGCGCCCGGGATCTTCGGGATGTCGCGGGTACGGACGGTCAGAGCCATATCGGCCATCCTACCGTCGGTCGACGAGGGCACCGTCGACGCTGAGTGCGGCCTCACGCCGCTCTTCTTCCTCACGCTCCCAGGCGTCCTTCACGAACCGGTACCAGAGGAAGACGGCGAACCCGGCGAACACGACCCACTCGATCGCGTAGAACAGGTTGAGCCAGTCGAACTGGACCTCGCGCGAGGGCGCCCGGTCGGCGATCGTGCCGAGGTCGGCCGCCTTCGCCGTGGTGCCGTCGGCGACGACGTACCCGAGGTACATCCGGTCGTCGAACGCCTTCCACGTGTTCACGAACCGGGCCGGCGCGACCGCCGAGTACTCGCCCTTGTCGTAGGTGTCCTGGTCGGGCGACTCGGCCGGGTAGTAGCGCCCCTCGACCGTGAGCCGCGTGCCGTCCGCCAGACGGTCACCACCGGCGACGGCGGCGGACCGCTGGTCGGACCACCCGATCACCACCGGGAGGCTCGCCCCGCTCGTGTCGTCCACCAGGTGTCCGACGGTCTGGTACGTCCCGCCACCGGTCCGGCCGGTCAGGACGGTGGTGTCACCGGCGACGAACGTCCCCGTGACCGTCACCTTCTGCCCGGCCATCTTCTCGGTCGCGGGCTGCATCGGCCCGGTCACGGCGTCGAGGCTCTTCCGGTTCTCGGTCGTCGCGGGGAGGGGGGTGCCGTTGGCGATGCTCCGCTCGAGCTGCCACTTGCCCAGCCCGGCGAACACCGCCGCGAGCACGAGCGCCAGCAACAGCAGCGCGATCCACCTCGGTCGTCGGGCTACGGCCCACATCTGTATCAGTACTCCGGATCGCGCTGGCGGACCGGGCGCTCGGGGCGCTCGGCGGGGGTCTCGACCGACGACGTCCGGGGCTCGGACACCGTCTCCGGAGACTCATTCTCCCGCTCTTGGCTGCCAGCGGCCTCCACCAGGGCGAACTCCTCGGCGAACTGGCGGTCCCGCTCCGCCCGACGAGCGGCAGCGGCGGCGTCCGACTCGGCCTCTGCCGCCTCGGCCGCGGCAGCCGCTGCGACCGCTCGACGGCCGCCGAGACGCGTCCGCAGGCGTGCCAGACGGGCCGGGCGGATCACGAGGCGACCGATGCGGTCCGAGTTGACCGCGAGCAACGGCCCGAGGATCGCCATGACGAGGACGTACAGACCCGCGAAGGCGGTGATGCGGGCTTCGAGCCCGGCAGCGGCCGAGAGCGTCGCGAGGATCAGCGCGAACTCGCCGCGGTTCACCAGGATGACGGCGGTGTTGATCCCCTGCTGGATGTTGAAGCCGTTCATGCGCGCGACGAGCTGTCCCGCGATGGCGTTCAGCGCGACGGTCATGCCGATCGCACCGAGCACCGGCCAGAGCACCTCGCCGAAGGTCGACAGGTCGAGCCCGAGCCCGAAGTTCACGAAGAAGAACGCCGCGAACACGTCGCGCATCGGCAGGGCGAGCTGCTCGATGCGGTCGCGGTAGCGCGTGGCGCCGCAGAGCAGGCCGATCACGAACGCCCCGATCGCGTCCGTGACACCGAGCAGGTCGCCGATGCCGCCGAACATGACCGCGAGGCCGAAGAACAGCACGGTGAACAGCTCGTCGTCACGGGTCGCGAAGATCCGGGACACCCACTTGCCGGCGAACCGGGCCAGCGTGAACATCACGACGAGGAACCCGAACGCGAGCGCGAGCTTGCCGACGACACCCCACACGTTCGTGTCGCCGGAGAGGACCACCGAGACGATCGCGAGGTAGATCGCGATGAAGACGTCCTCGATCACGGTGACGCCGAGGATCATCGGGGTCTCGTCGTTCGCCAGGCGACGGAGCTCGATGAGGAGCTTCGTCACGATCGCGCTCGACGAGGTCGCCGTCATGCCGGCGATGATGAGGGCTTCGCGGGTGCCCCACCCGAGCGAGAACCCGAAGGCGAACCCGACGCCCATGTTGATGGCGACGTACGTGCCACCGGACACCAGGAGCTTGCCGGCGTTGCCGTAGAACTCTTCCTGGTCGAACTCCAACCCGAGGTTGAACAGCAGCAGGATGAGCCCGAACGTCGCGATCAGCTCGATCGTGTGCGACTCGACGTTCAGCCCGATCCACGGGGTGTGGGGACTCGCGATGAGCCCCACGACCATGTAGATCGGGATCGCGGGCAGCCCGATCGTCTTGCCGAGTCGTCCGAGGACGTAGGCGATGATGAAGAGGATGCCGATGGTGAGGAGCTCACCACCCAGGTGCACGGGCTAGCTCCTCGGCGGGGCCTCGGCCGCAGCGGCCGCAAGCTCTCCGCTGCGGTAGAACGAGAACGCCTTCGCGACCTTCTCGGGTGCACCGGCGACGACGATGGTGTCGCCCGGGAACACGACGAAGTCGGACGACGGGGCCGGGTTGGCGCTGTCACCACGGACGACCGCCACGACGGTCAGGCCGATGAAGCCCGAGTCGTGCAGGTCGCCGAGGGGCTTGCCGGCGATGGCGTCGTCGTAGTCGACCGAGAACCAGTCGATGCTGAGGCCCGGGATCTCGTCGAGCTTGTCGAGACCCTCGGTGATGCGCGTGCCGCCGAGGAGCTCGGCGAGCGTGTGCGCCTCGTCCTCACTGAGGCGCAGCGACACCTTCTCCGATTTGTCGGCGCCGTCCGAGACGTCGGCGAAGGAGATGAGGTCGGAGTGACCCGACCGGTGCGTGATGACACCGCACTTGCCACCGTCGTCGGTGTAGAAGCTGTGCAGCACGCCGACTCCGGGGAGTTTGACGCGATGGACGTCGACCATGATGGCTCCCTTTTCGAGTACCCCGATGATAACCACCGCGATGGTCCGTCCATTCCGTTCCGCTACAGTCCGGTGGACGGGGACGACAGGGGGAACGCTGTGGACGAGCAGGACAGGACCAACCGGCTGGTGGCCGGCACCGGGATCGCGGTGGTGGCACTCTACGCCGCACTGCTCGCCGTCCAGGCACTCGTGCTCGATCCGCTCGCCGCGGTGCCGGGCGCCGCGCTCGGCGCGATCCACGCGGAACTCGAGCGCCAGGGCTTCGCGGTCGGCACCGACATCGCCGTCGTCGTCGGGATCGCCGTCGTCGGCGTCGCCCTGGCGATCGGCCTCGGCACCTCGCTCGTCGTCACCCGTGCACGGCCGTACGTCACCGCCGCGGTCCTGCTCGGGGTGGTCGCGCTCGGCGGTCCGATGAGCTGGTGGAGCGGCTTCTGGCTCGGCATGGACGTCGCCGACGCGTACGGCGTCGGCGGTGGAGCGCACACCGCCTGGGCCGGTGTCCTCCTCGTCACCAGCGCGATCGCGCTGGCCGCGATCCCGTTCGTCCTCGTGATCGGCCAGGCGATCAGTGCTCGCCGGACCACGCACCGGTCGCGCGCTGCCTGACGGAGCCGACCCGCGCCTCCAGGCAGTCGAGAGCCAGGAGACACGGGGCGCGTCCTACTCGGGCTCGCTCGTCTTCTCGCCGACCACCTGCTCGTCGGACGCCTTGGCGCCCTCCGCGCCGCTCGACCGGCCACCGCCGACCACCACGTCGTCCTCGTCGAAGCCGAACGCGATGTCCGGCGCCTCGAGCCGCACGCGGTCCGCCGAGGCGTCGTCGGGCTGCAGCTGCGACTCGCGTTCCGCGGCGACGCGCTTGAGGTAGTTCGAGACCTCGTTCTCGGTGGTCTCCTGGTCCCAGCCGAGCACGTCCGCCATGAGCTTCGCGGCGACGGGGGCCGCCGACTCACCGCGGTCCCACGCCTCGATCGAGATGCGGGTGCGGCGGGCGAGGACGTCCTCGAGGTGCAGGGCGCCCTCGTGCGAGGCCGCGTAGACGACCTCGGCGCCGATGTAGTCGTCGGCACCGGGGAGCGGCTCGGCGAGGGACGGGTCCTGCTTCACGAGCCGGAGCACCTCGGTCGCGAGCGTGCCGTAGCGGTTGAGCAGGTGCTCGATGCGGACCTTGTGCACGCCGAAGCTCCGCGCCGTGCGGCCGCGTCGGTTCCAGGCGGCGGGGTAGCCCTCGGCACCGAGCAGTGGGATGTCCTCGGTGGTCGAGCCCGGGATCTTCCCGTCCATCGCCGCGACGGCCTCGTCGATGGCGTCCTTGCCCATCACGCGGTACGTGGTCCACTTGCCGCCGGCGACGACCACGAGCCCGGGGACCGTGTGCGCGACGACGTGCTCGCGGCTGAGCTTCGACGTCTGGTCCGACTCCCCCGCGAGCAGCGGCCGGAGTCCGGCGTACACGCCCTCGACGTCCTCACGCGTGAGGGGGACCGCGAGGACCTTGTTCACGTGCTCGAGGATGTAGTCGATGTCCGCCGCGGTCGCCGCCGGGTGCGCCTTGTCGAGGTACCAGTCGGTGTCCGTCGTGCCGACCAGCCAGTGCCGGCCCCACGGGATCACGAAGAGCACGCTCTTCTCGGTGCGGAGGATCATGCCCGTGTTCGACTGGAAGCGGTCGCGCGGGATGACCAGGTGCACGCCCTTCGACGCCCGCACCTTGAACTGCCCGCGGGTGCCGACCATCGCCTGGGTGTCGTCGGTCCAGACGCCCGTCGCGTTGACGACCTGCTTCGCCCGGATGTCGAACTTCTCGCCCGTCTGGATGTCGTGCGCGTGCGCGCCCACGACCCGCTCCCCGACCTTGATGAAGCCCTCGATGCGGACGCGGCTCGCGGCGTGTGCCCCGTACGACGCAGCGGTGCGGACGAGCGAGGCCACGTAGCGCGCGTCGTCGACCTGGGCGTCGTAGTACGTCATGCCGCCGACGAAGGCGTCCTTCTTGAGGCCGGGCATGTTCTTGAGGACCTGGCTCCGGCTGAGGTGCCGGTGGTGCGGCACCCCCGGCGGCCGACCACCGGACCAGCTGAAGACGTCGTACATCGCCATGCCGATGCCGATGTAGAAGCGCTCCCACACGCGGTGGTTGAGCGGGTAGAGGAAGCGGACGGGCTTCACGAGGTGCGGGGCGATGCGCTGCAGCAGGAGGCCGCGTTCGATCAGTGCCTCGCGGACGAGCGCGAAGTTCAGCTGCTCGAGGTAGCGGATGCCGCCGTGGACGAGCTTCGACGAGCGGCTCGAGGTCCCCGAGCCCCAGTCGCGGGCCTCGACGATGCCGACGCTGAGGCCACGGGTGACGGCGTCGAGTGCGCTGCCGCCACCGACGATGCCACCGCCGACGACCAGGACGTCGAGCTCCTTGGTCTTCAGGGTCTCGATGGCGGCCGCGCGTTCATCGGGGCCGAGCTTCGCCGACGGGTCGAACCCCACCCCCGGGGCGGCGGTGTCGGGCCGGGCGGGCCGGGTCGCGCTGGACGTGCTCGTGCTGGTCTTCGCCATCGTCGCCTCCGTGTCACGGTGACGCCGGGCGTCACCCGCGCCGGAATGCGGGTGCCACCGTCAGTTCCGGTGGTACGGCGCCACGACCACTTCTACTCGCTGGAACTCCTTGACGTCGGAGTATCCGGTGGTGGCCATCGATCGACGCAGGGCGCCGACGATGTTCGCGCGGCCGTCCCACGTCGGGGTGGGGCCGTTCAGGACGTTCTCGAGCGGGGCGATCGTGCCGACCTCGACCCGGCGGCCGCGCGGCAGCTCCGGGTGGTGCGCCTCGGCACCCCAGTGGAACCCACCGCCGGGGGCCTCGGTCGCGCGGGCCAGCGCGGTGCCGAGCATCACGGCGTCGGCGCCCATCGCGATGGCCTTGACGACGTCGCCGGCGGTGTCGAGCCCGCCGTCGGCGATGACGTGCACGTAGCGGCCACCGGACTCGTCCATGTAGTCACGGCGAGCGCCCGCGATGTCCGCGACGGCCGTGGCCATCGGGGCGTGGATGCCGAGGGCGGCCCGCGTGGTCGATGCCGCGCCGCCGCCGAAGCCGACGAGCACGCCAGCGGCACCGGTGCGCATGAGGTGCAGTGCCGCCGTGTAGGTCGAGGCGCCGCCCACGATCACCGGGACGTCGAGCTCGTAGATGAACTTCTTGAGGTTGAGCGGCTCGGTGTTCTGCGAGACGTGCTCGGCCGAGACCGTCGTGCCGCGGATGACGAACAGGTCGACACCGGCGTCGACGACGGTCTGCGAGAACTCCTGCGTGCGCTGGGGGCTGAGCGACCCGGCGACCGGGACGCCGGCGGCGCGGATCTCGGCCAGGCGCGCGGTGATCAGCTCGGCCTTGACCGGCTCGGAGTAGATCTCCTGCATGCGCTTCGTGACGTTGCCGTCGGTGAGCGCCTTGATCTCGTCGAAGTAGGGCGTCGGGTCCTCGTAGCGGGTCCAGAGGCCTTCGAGGTCGAGGACGCCGAGCATGCCGAGCCGGCCCATCTGGATGACCGTCGCGGGCGAGGCGACCGAGTCCATCGGGGCCGAGAGGATCGGCGACTCGAACGTGAACGCGTCGATCGACCACTGCACGCTCACGTCACGCGGGTCACGCGTGCGCCGCGAGGGGACCACCGCGATGTCGTCGAACGCGTACGCCCGACGTCCGCGCTTGCCAGCACCGATCTCGACTTCACTCACCCGGCAAGCCTAGCGGTCGTGTCCCCCGGGTGACACGGGCGCGACGGGCAGGGCGCGCGGCGGAGGTCAGCGCGTCCGGCGTGCGCGGCGCCTGCGGAGCGTCCGCAGGACGAGCCCGAGCAGCAGCGCCAGCACCACCAGCACGCCGACCAGGGCCGCGGCGACCTTCACGAGCAGCGCCGCCCCGACGAAGAGCACGGCGAACACCAGCCACACGAGGGCGTCGAGCACGAGGGGGCCGGGAGTCCGCACGCGACCGACGATAGCGACCCGGCGGGGGCGGGTCGCGCCTCCTGGCCGACGACGCGCCGTCCCGGCGACGTGGGCCGCGTACCGGTCCGCATGAGGAGCGGGGCCGTGCGGCGCTGAGCGTCCACGCACGACCCCACTCGGTGCGGGTACCGCCCCCACAGCGGCACCCACGGTCGACACCGCTCGCTCAGCGCGCGGAGTCGACGTCCTTGGCGAGCGTCCCCAGGTACAGCTCGATGACCTTCGGGTCGTCGGCGAGCTCCTTCCCGGTGCCCGAGTACGCGTTCTTCCCCTGGTCGAGCACGTACCCACGATCGCAGATCTGCAGACAGCGTCGCGCGTTCTGCTCCACCATGACGATCGACACACCGGCCTTGTTGATCCGGCGTGTGCGGATGAACGTCTCGTCCTGGCGCACCGGCGACAGCCCCGCGGAGGGTTCGTCGAGCAGCAGCACCTTCGGGTCCATCATGAGTGCCCGGGCCATCGCGACGGACTGCCGCTCACCGCCGGACAGCGATCCGGCGCGCTGGCCCTTCCGCTGGCCGAGGACGGGGAACAGGTCGTAGATGACCTCGAGCCGCTCGGCGAACTTCCGGGGTCGCAGGTACAGGCCCATCTGCAGGTTCTCCTCGATCGAGAGCGAGGGGAAGACGTTGTTCGTCTGCGGGACGAAGCCCACGCCGGCCTGCACGAGCTTGTTCGCCTTGAGGTTGGTGATGTCCTCGCCCTGCAGGGTGACGGAGCCCTCGCGGATGGACACGAGGCCGAACAGGGCCTTGAGGAGCGTCGACTTGCCGGCGCCGTTCGGCCCGATGATGCCGATGAGCTCGCCCGGGTAGCAGTCGAGGTCGCAGCCGTTCAGGATGTTCACCCCCGGCAGGTAGCCGGCGACGAGGTTCTTCGCGCTGAGCACGGGCTCGCGTTCCAGCGTGGCCGCCGGGGCGGCGGTCGCCGGCGACGGACTGGAGGCGCTGCTCGCGTTCGTGGGCTCGCTTGCGTCGGTCATCGGGTCGCCTCCTGCTCGTCTTCTTCCGCTACTTCCTCGGCGAGTTCCTCGTAGGTCTCCTCGTTGAGGAGCGAGTCGTCACCGAGGTCGGTGTCGTGGTGCGCACCGAGGTACGCGTCGATGACCGCACGGTCGTCCATCACCGTGTCGGCCGGCCCCTCGGCGACGACCTTGCCCTCGGCCATCACGACGACCCAGTCCGAGATGTGCCGGACCATGTGCATGTCGTGCTCGACGAAGAGCACGGTCATGCCGTCGTCGCGCAGGGACTGGATGTGCCCGAGTAGCGACTGGGTCAGCGCCGGGTTCACGCCGGCCATCGGCTCGTCGAGCATGATCATCGTCGGGTCGGACATGAGCGCCCGGGCCATCTCGAGGAGCTTGCGCTGCCCGCCGGACAGCGAACCCGCGTAGTCGTCGGCCTTCGTGTCGAGCTTGAAGCGGGCGAGGAGGTCCTCGGCCTTCGCCGTGATCTCGCGCTCCCGCTTCCGCCAGAGCGCGGGGACGAGGCCGACGAAGAAGTTCTCGCCGGGCTGGTCGCGGGCGCCGAGGAGCATGTTCTGCATCACGGTGAGGCGGCTGAGCGCCTTCGTGAGCTGGAACGTGCGGACCATGCCCTTGTTCGCGATGTGGGTGGCGCTGGTCTTCTGCAGCGTGTTGCCGTCGAACCGGGTCGTCGCGCCGGGGCTCGGCTTGTCGAACCCGGTGAGCAGGTTGAAGAACGTCGTCTTGCCGGCGCCGTTCGGGCCGATGAGGGCGGTGATCGAGCCGCGCTGGACCTCGAGGTGGTCGACGTCGACCGCGGTCATGCCGCCGAAGCGACGGGTGACGTCGTCGACGACCAGGATCGGGTCGTTCTTGGGGTGGGCGTACGACTCAGACACTGAACGTCAACTCCTTCTTGTTGCCCAGGAGGCCCTGTGGACGGAACACGATGAGGAGCATGAGCGCGACGCCGACGAGCACGTAGGAGAACTGCTCGGCCTGCTGGGCGTTCATGATCGAGTTCGGGATGAAGTCACCGGCGAGGGTGCGGATCGCGAGTCGGACGACGAAGAAGAGCACGGCGCCGAGCACCGGTCCGAACACCGTCGCCGCACCGCCGAGGATGAGCGCCGTCCAGATGAAGAACGTCATCGAGCGACCCATCGCGTCCGGTTGCACCGAACTCGGCAGGACGTAGATGATCCCGGCCAGGGCCCCGAGCGCACCGCCGAACACGAGCGCCTGCATCTTGTACGAGTAGACGTTCTTGCCGAGGGAGCGGACGGCGTCCTCGTCCTCGCGGATGGCCTTCACGACACGGCCCCACGGGCTGCGCATGAGCAGGAACAGCACGAGCGTGAACAGGGCGACGAGCCCCCACGCCGCGATCCGGATCCACCAGCCGTTGACGCCGTTGTTCGAGTACGTGAACCACAGGATCGTGGTGGTGCCGTCGGGGAGCGGGCTGAGCGCGTTGAACGGGTCGCGGTAGCTCGACCCGGTGATGCCGTTCGAGCCGCCGGTCGTCGTGGTGAGCAGGCTCGACCGTCCCACCATGCGGATGATCTCGGCGCCGGAGATCGTCACGATCGCCAGGTAGTCGCCGCGGAGCCGCAGGGTCGGGATGCCGAGGATGATCGCGAACACGATCGACACGAGCAACGCGACCAGGACGGCCATCACGAACGGCAGTCCGTTGGTGATCGAGATCGCGAAGCCGTAGGCGCCGAGCAGCAGGAACGCCGCCTGGCCCATGTTGACCAGGCCGGTGAGTCCGAAGTGGACGTTGAGGCCGATCGCGGCGAGCGCGAACGCCGCCGTGGTCGGGGCGAGTGCTTCCTGGGTGAGGGAGGACAGCAGGTTGAGGATGTAGTCCATGGCGGCGCTCCTTAGCCGATCCGCTCGGCGCGGCCGAAGATGCCCTGCGGCCGGAACAGCAGGATGAGGATGAGGATCACGAGGGCGGTGGCGTACTTGAAGTCACCGGGCAGCACGAGGTTCGTGAGCTCCACGACGACGCCGATGATCATCGAGCCGACGAGTGCGCCGTAGGCGGTCCCGAGGCCACCGAGCGTGACCGAGGCGAACATGAGCAGCAGCAGCTGCAGGCCGGTCTGCCAGTTCACGCCGTTGAGCACGAGGCCGAGCATCACACCGGAGAGCCCCGCGAGGCCGGCGGCGAGCGTCCACACGAACCGGATCACCCGGTCGACGTCGATGCCGGACGCGCTGGCCAGTGCCGGGTTGTCCGACACCGCACGGGTCGCACGGCCGAAGCGCGTCTTCGCGAGGAACAGACCGGTCGCGACGAGGACGACGAGCGCGATGCCCATCGCCACGTACGACTGCACCGTGAGCGTGACCCCGGCGAACCGGACCGTCTCGGGGTTGCCCTGCTGGATGCGGACGGTCGAGGCGCCGAAGAAGTACTGGAACGCGTACTGCGCGGCGATCGACAACCCGATCGTCACGATCATGAGCTGCGTCAGGCTGATGCGCTTGCGCCGCAACGGCCGCCAGATGCCGGCGTCCTGCAGGTACCCGGTCGCCGCGCACAGCAGCGTGACCACCACCCCCGTCAGCCAGATGTTCCACCCGAGCTGGTTCGCGAAGAGGTAGGCGAGCAACCCGCCGAGGGTGACCTGCTCACCGTGCGAGAAGCTCGACAGGCCGGTCGTGCCGTAGATGAGCGAGAGGCCCACCGACGCCAGCGCGATGAGGAGCCCGAGTCGGATGCCGGACGCGAACTGCTGCCAGGCGCGCTGGGGCGTGACGCTCGTGGCGTCGTCGTTCGTGACGACGCCCTGCTGGTCGGACAGCTGGAAGATCTGCCCGACGTTCGCGTTGAGGCTCGCCGACACGGTGCGCTTCGCGTCCGCCGCGTTCGTCAGGTACTGGCCCTTGGGCAGCGTGTCCTGGTCGACGCTCACGGTGTAGCTGCCCGCCTCGGTCACGCTCACCGACCAGCGCCCGGCGTCGGACGTCGTCGCGGTCTGCGCGAAGCCAGCCGGCCCGGCGACGTCGACGTCGACGCCCGGGACCGGTTCGCGGTCCGAGTCGGTGATCGTGCCCTGGATGCAGCCGTTCGTCGGGCTGACCGTGCACGGCTGGGTGCTGGCGGGTGCGGTGCTCGCGGACGCCGATGCGCTCGCGGTCGGGGCCGAGGTGGCGCCGATCGCCGGCAGCGTCACCGCCCAGTCGATCAGGAAGGTCGCCAGGAACGCGAGCACGAGGACGGCCATGATGACCGGTCGCTTTCGTCCAGGGCGGAGGCGGAACCTGCGCAGCAGTGCAGGTCCCGGCGGAGTGATGGATCCCACGGAAGAGCCTCTCGTTCGGATGACGAGGACGCTAGGGGGATTGTGTGACACCCGTGTTTCCATCACGTTCCCTGTGTGATTCGTGCCGCAACTGTGACGTTGTGGAGGAAGGTCGGACGGAGGTCCCGGGACGGGGCCGCACCGCGCCTCCTGGCTGCTCACGGGTGTCCACGGGGCGGAATGCGGAAGAGCGCCTGCGCGTTACCATGGTCTATCCGGAACCCGCCGCAGCGTTCCCGGTGTCTCGACCACTTCACCTCGCCCACGAAGGGGACCCATGGACCAGCCGGATCCGTTCGGATTCATCGGACTCACGTACGACGACGTCATGCTCCTGCCGGGGTACACCGACGTCATCCCGAGCGAGGCGTCGACCGCGTCCCGGCTCACCAAGCGCATCACGGTCAACGTCCCGCTGCTCTCCGCGGCGATGGACACCGTGACCGAGGCCCGCATGGCGATCGCCATGGCCCGACAGGGCGGCATCGGGATCCTGCACCGCAACATGTCGATCGCCGACCAGGCGGCCGCGGTCGACAAGGTCAAGCGCAGCGAGTCGGGCATGATCACCAACCCGGTGACCACCAGCCCGGACGCCACCGTGGCCGAGGTCGACGCGCTCTGCGGACAGTTCCGCGTCTCCGGCCTGCCGGTGGTCGAGGGTGACGGCACCCTCGTCGGCATCATCACCAACCGCGACATGCGGTTCGTGGCGCCGTTCGAGCAGCAGACCACGCTCGTGCGCGACGTCATGACGAAGGCCCCGCTCATCACGGCTCCGGTCGGCATCGACCCGGACGACGCCGTCGCGATCTTCGCCGAGCACAAGATCGAGAAGCTCCCCCTCGTCGACGAGGACGGCAAGCTCCGCGGTCTCATCACCGTCAAGGACTTCGACAAGAGCGAGAAGTACCCGGACGCCACGAAGGACGACGCCGGACGCCTGCGGGTCGGTGCCGCGATCGGCTTCTTCGGCGACGCCTGGGAGCGCGCGACCGCGCTGCGCGAGGCCGGCGTGGACGTCCTCGTCGTCGACACCGCCAACGGCCACAGCGCCGGCGTGCTCGACATGGTCCGCCGTCTCAAGGCCGACCCGGCGTTCGCCGCGGTGGACGTCATCGGCGGGCAGGCCGCCACGCGCGAGGGCGCCCAGGCGCTCATCGACGCGGGCGTCGACGCCGTCAAGGTCGGCGTCGGCCCGGGATCGATCTGCACGACGCGCGTCGTCGCTGGTGTCGGCGTCCCGCAGGTCACCGCCGTGTACGAGGCCTCCCTCGCCGCGCGTGAGGCCGGTGTGCCGGTCATCGCCGACGGCGGGCTGCAGTACTCGGGCGACATCGCGAAGGCCCTCGTGGCCGGTGCCGACACCGTGATGCTCGGCTCGCTCCTCGCCGGCACCGACGAGTCGCCCGGTGACCTGGTGTTCGTCAACGGCAAGCAGTTCAAGGCCTACCGCGGGATGGGCTCCCTCGGCGCCCTGCAGACCCGCGGCAAGAAGACCTCGTACTCGAAGGACCGCTACTTCCAGGCCGACGTCCCCTCGGACGACAAGCTCGTGCCGGAGGGCATCGAGGGCCAGGTCCCGTACCGCGGCTCGGTGGCGAACGTCGTCTACCAGCTCGTCGGCGGCCTGCGGCAGTCGATGTTCTACGTCGGCGGCCGGACCGTCCCGGAGCTCAAGGCCCGCGGCAAGTTCGTCCGGATCACCCCGGCCGGGCTCAAGGAGTCGCACCCGCACGACGTGCAGATGGTCGTCGAGGCGCCGAACTACAGCCGCTGAACCGACCAGCATCCTCGAACGCCCCTGCTCCCGGACGGAGCGGGGGCGTTCGTCGTCGGTCGGCAGTAGGGTCGCGGCATGGTCAGCGCCGTGTCCCACACCTCGATCGACTGCCGTGACGCCTACACGCTCTCCGAGTGGTGGAAGCAGGTCCTCGGCTACGTCGACGTCGCCGACGACCCGAACGCGCCCGGGCACGAGGAGTGCATGATCGTCGCTCCCGACGGGTCGCACCACGTGCTCTTCATCGAGGTGCCGGAAGCGAAGGCCGTGAAGAACCGCATCCACTTCGACCTGCGGCCGACCGACCGGACCCGCGACGAAGAAGTCGTCCGGCTGCGGGGCATCGGCGCGCTCGAACTGGCCGACCGACGCACGGCGACCGGCGGCTGGGTGGTGTTCGCCGATCCCGAGGGGAACGAGTTCTGCGTCCTCCGGTCCCAGGCCGAGCTCGACGCCTGACCCCGGCCAGTCCCCACCCGGGTGGCCGGCGTCCCTGTCCGGACTGCGCGGGTCCGGTCGACCGCGCCCGGGCCATGGGCTCGAGACCCGCGGGTTTCCGCAGACCTCGCGTCACGGCTGGGTAACGAAACACTTTGCGTACCGCCCCGTCACGCGGCTGAAACACCGTGACCCTACGTTCTCTCACATCCCCAGCGGGACCTGAGGTTCCGCGCAGAGAAAGGGCTCCACGGATGATCAGAACCACCCGTGCCACCACGGCACTGGCAGTGGCAGGAGCGGCGGCGCTCCTCCTCGCCGCCTGTTCCACCACCAGCGGCGGCACCTCACCGTCCTCCTCCGCGTCGGGAGGCGCGAAGAAGGACCCCGCCGCGAGCTGCAAGGCCCCCGACACCCCGGGCACCGACGCGCTGAAGATCGGCACGATCCTCCCGCTCACCGGTTCGCTCGCTTACCTGAACCCGCCCGCGGAGTCCGGTGTGGGACTCGCGGTGCAGGACATCAACGCGGCCGGCGGTGTGCTCGACAAGGACGTCACCATCGACCCCGCCACCGACTCCGGTGACAGCAACGACATGACGGTGTCGAGCTCCGCGGCGACGAAGCTCGTGAACGCGAAGGTGCCGGTCGCGATCGGCGCCGAGTCCTCCAGCGTCACGCTCAACGTCATCGACCAGCTCACGAGCAACTGCATCGTGGAGATCTCCCCCGCGAACACCGCCTCGGACCTGTCCGGCTACTCGTCGTACTACTACCGGACCGCTCCGCCGGACTCGGTGCAGGGTTCGGCGCTCGGCCAGCTCGTCACGGGTGACGGCAACGCCAAGGTCGCGTTCCTCGTCTTCAACGACACCTACGGCACCGGCCTCCGCAACACCGTGCAGAAGGCGATCGAGGACTCGGGCGGATCCGTCGTCTACGGCGGCAAGGGCAAGGGCCAGGAGTTCCCGCCCGGCCAGACGACCTTCTCCTCCGAGGTGACCGCGGCACTCGCCACGAAGCCGGACGCCATCGTGGTCCTGGCCTTCGACGAGACGAAGTCGATCATCCCGGAGCTGAAGTCGCAGGACGCCGACATGTCGAAGATCTACATGTCCGACGGCAACACCGCCGACTACTCGAAGGACTTCGACAAGGGCACGCTCACCGGCGCGCAGGGCACCATCCCCGGTGCCTCGCCGAAGGACGAGTTCAAGGCCCAGCTCTCCGCCTACTACAAGAAGTCGTCGGGCAAGGACCTCGCCGACTACTCGTACGCGGCTGAGTCGTACGACGCCACCGTCCTCGCCGCCCTGGCCGCGGTGAAGGGCAAGGGCACGGACTCCGGCACCATCCAGGCCAACATGGCCGCGGTGTCCGGTGCCGACGGCGGCACGGAGTGCTCGACGTTCAAGGACTGCGTCGCCCTGCTCGACAAGGGTGAGGACATCCACTACACGGGTCCGTCGGGCATCGGTCCGTTCGACGACAACAACGACCCGTCGAGCGCCTACATCGGCATCTACAAGTTCGACGGCGACAACAAGCCCGTCTACCAGAGCGCGATCCAGGGCTCGGTCAAGAAGTAGTCGGCAGCACCGGATCGACAGCGCCTCGCGGCCCGGCCGCGAGGCGCTGTCGCGTGCGGTGGTGGCGCCGCCGCCGGCCGGCCGAGACTCGGCTGCGCGGACAGTTCCGTGGCGGACACGGCGCGAAACTGTCCGCCGGGCCGAGACTCGGGGCCCGACGGGCGGGCCGGCAGGCAGGCCGGCAGGCGGACAGGACACGGGCCCTGGAGGCGCGGCTCGGCCCCGTCAGACCGGCTCGGCCGCGGTGGGCGCCACCGCCCGGCGCCGCGATGCCCGAGCGGCCAGGAACGAGTCGGCCGTCAGGATGACCAGGGCGAGCCACACGATCCCGAAGCCGAACCACCGGGCACCCGACATCGGCTCGTGCTGCACGACCACCCCGACGAGCAGCTGCATCACCGGCGCGAGGTACTGCGTCAGCCCGAGCGTCGACAGGCTCACCCGACGGGCGGACGACGCGAACAGCAGCAGCGGCACGGCCGTCGCGGGCCCGGTCAGCACCGTCACGAGGACGTGCACCCAGCCCTCGCTCGTGAACGTCACCCCGCCGCCGAGGCCGGTCGTGCCGAGCACCACGAGGGCGACCACGGCGATCGGCAGCAGCCACACGGTCTCGATCGTCAGGCCGCTCAGGGCGTCCACCGTGCCACCGACCCGCTTCTTCACGAGCCCGTACAGGCCGAACGAGAACGCCAGCACGAGGGAGATCCACGGCATCTGTCCGTAGCCCACCGCGATCACGACGACGGCCACGATGCTGATGCCGACGGCGGTCCACTGCAGCGGACGCAGGCGTTCGCGGAGCACCACGACACCGAGCGCGATCGTCACGAGCGGGTTGATGAAGTACCCGAGCGCCGCCTCGACCGTGTGGCCCGTGGTCGTCGCCGCGACGTACACGGTCCAGTTCACCAGGATGAGCACGGCCGCGAGGCCCATCACGAGCATCACCCGACGCTGGGCCATCAGGGTGCGGGTCCGGAGCCAGGAGCGAGTGACGGCGATCGCGATCGCGCAGAACACCAGCCCGAAGACGATCCGCCAGGCGACGATCTCGAACGCGTCGGCGGGGGCCATCGCCGCGAAGAGCAGCGGCATGAGTCCCCACAGCCCGTACGCGATGATCGCCTGCACGACGCCGACGGATGCCTCGCTGCGGGCCGGGCGCGCCGGGGACGGTTCACTCACGGAACCATCCTAGGAACGGGCACCGACGGTGCGGGGTCGAGCCGCGCCTCCTGGACCCGCCGACCCGGCGCGGAACGCGAGAACGCCCCGCCCGGCTGGAGCCGAACGGGGCGTTCTCGATGTGTACTGGACTCAGTGCACGATGACCGCGAGGACATCGCGCGCCGAGAGGACGAGGAGGTCCTCGCCCGAGTACTTGACCTCGGTGCCGCCGTACTTCGAGTAGATGACCTTGTCACCCACGGCGACGTCCAGCGGGACGCGGTTGCCGTTGTCGTCGATACGACCCGGGCCCACGGCGACGACCTCGCCCTCCTGGGGCTTCTCCTTCGCGGTGTCCGGGATGACCAGACCGGAAGCGGTGGTCTGCTCCGCCTCGACCTGGCGGATGACGATGCGATCCTCGAGCGGCTTGATGCTGACGGCCACGGTGACCTCTTCTTTCTCGGTACTGACTCGGTACAGATGAAAACCGTGTTGGCACTACGCACAGGAGAGTGCCAACCGCCCCAACTCTAGGGCGTCGTTGGCACTCGGTCAATCCGAGTGCCAACGTCCGACCGGGCTCTCGGCGACCTGGGAGGATCGTCGGGTGGAAGCCGCCGATCTCGCCCAGTTGCTGACCCCCGAGGGGATAGCCCTGCTCGACCGTACCCCGGCCGTGTCCGACGGTGGTGAGATCGTCCGGGTCGTCTCACGACTGCGCTCCGAAGGACACGATCCGGGCCTCGTCGCGGCGGTCCTGACGCAGGCGAGGCTCCGGCAGAAGGCCCGTGGGAAGTTCGGGGACTTCGCCTCCCGCATGCTCTTCACCGAGGCCGGCCTCGAGCAGGCGACCCGGCTGCAGGTCGCCGCCCAGCACGCCGGACGCTTCGCCGCCGCTGGGCTCACCCGGGTCGCCGACCTCGGGTGCGGCATCGGCGGGGACGCGATGGCGATGGCGGCGCTCGACCTCGAGGTCACCGCCGTCGACCGTGACGAGGCCACCGCGGCCGTCGCGACGCACAACCTGTCGCTCTGGGACTCCGCACGGGTGGAGCTCGGCGACGCCGCTTCGTTCGACCTGTCCCGCGTCGACGGGGTCTGGATGGACCCGGCGCGCCGGACCTCCGGCCACGCGAACACGAAGCGCCTCGCCGACCCGGACGACTGGTCCCCGTCGCTCGACACCGTGTTCGCCGCCGCCACGACGACCCCGACGGGTGTGAAGCTCGGGCCGGGCGTCGACCGCGACCTCATCCCGGACCCCGCCGAGGCGCAGTGGACCTCCGTGGACCGCGAGGTCGTCGAGCTCGCCCTCTGGTTCGGCCTCCTCGCCCGTCCCGGTGTCCGCCGTGCCGCGACCGTCATCGGGGCGCACGGGATCGCCGAGCTCACGGGCGACGCCGACGCCGCGGACGTCGAGGTCGGCGCGCTCGGCGCGTACCTGTACGAGCCCGACGGAGCGGTCATCCGTGCGCGGCTCATCGGCGACCTCGCCCGGTCGTTCGACGGCCGGATGCTGTCCGACGGCATCGCGTACGTCACCTCGGACCGGGCCGTCACGACACCGTTCGCGCAGGGCTTCCGGGTGCTCGACACGATGCCGCTCGACGTGAAGCAGCTCGCCGCGCGACTCGCGGCGGACGACATCGGGACCGTCGAGATCAAGAAGCGCGGGGTCGACGTGGACCCGGCGCAGTTCCGGAAGCGGTTGCGGTTGCGCGGACGGGGGCGCGTCACGCTCGTGCTCACCCGTCTGGAGGGACGGCACGCCGCGATCCTGTGCGAGCGGCTGGGAGACGTGGCCGGGTAGGCATCGCACTCAGTAGCGACTTTTCGATATGTGACATCCTGAATGCTGTCCGCTCCGAAAGGTTCAGCATGAAGCACTCCCCCTCACCCATGTCCCGGTGCCTCCTCGTCGTCGGCACGTCCGGTCTGGCGCTCCTCGCGCCACTCGCGCTGTCGGTCCCTGCAGTCGCCGTCGCACCCGCCACCGTACTGGCGGTCTCGGATGCGCCCCGCGCCGCACTCACCGTCGACACCACCACCTACCGTGCCGGCGACACCGTCACCGTGACGGGTACCGCAGCGCCGGGTGCGCGCGTCGGTGTCCTGTTCGGCGATCGAGACCTCGTCCGGAAGAGTGCCGCCGCCGACGGCCGCTGGACCATCACCAGCGAGCGCGCCGTGCTGAGCACGGCCGGTCTCTCGATCACTGTGACCGCCGGGACCGGGAACGACGCCGAGACCGTGACCCGTACCCTTGCCCACGACACCAGCGAACGGCCGCTCACGGTCGACACCACCAGTTACCGCGTGGGCGACCTCGTCACCGTGAAGGGCACCGCATCGCCGCGCGCGCTCATCGCGGTCGTCTTTGGCGGCAAGGACTCCGAGACCGGCCGTGCCGACGACCGTGGCAACTGGAGCATCACCAGTCTGCGGCCGGCCACCGCCACCAATGGACTCTCCCTCGAGGTCAGCACCGGTATCGGCGAGACCGCGCGCACCATCGAGCGCACGCTCACCGTCGACACCAGTGAGCGCCACCTGACGGTCGACACGGACAAGTACCGCGTCGATGACCTTGTCACCGTCAGCGGCACCGCCGAACCCGGAGCGTTCGTCCACGTCCGGTTCCGCTCCAACGACACGGTCGACAGCCGCGCCGACGACGACGGCAACTGGCGCATCACCAGCATGTACGCGGCCACGGCGACCGACGGGCTCACCCTCCAGGTCAGCACCGGCGCCGGCGCCAGCCTGCGTACGATCGAGCACACCCTCGCCCGAGACACCAGCGAACGGCCGCTCACGGTCGACACCACGAAGTACCGCGTCGGGGACCTCGTCACCGCCACCGGCACGGCCGAACCCCGAGCGTTCATCGCCGTCAGCTTCGGACGCGTCAACAACTCCGACACCGCACGCGCCGACGACGACGGCAAGTGGAGCATCACGAGCCCGAAGTCCGTCACCGAGACCGACGGCATCACCCTCACCGTCAGCACCGGTACCGGCGACTCCACACGCACCATCGAACGCGCCCTCACCGTCGACACCAGCGAACGCCACCTGACGGTCGACACCACGAAGTACCGCGTCGGGGACCTCGTCACCGCCACCGGCACCGCCGAACCGCGCGCGTTCATCGCCGTCAGCTTCGGACGCGTCAACAACTCGGAGACCGGCCGCGCAGACGACGACGGCAAGTGGAGCATCACGAGCCTGAAGAACGTCACCGAAACCGAGGGCATCACCCTCACCGTCAGCAGCGGCACCGGCAGCAGCACACGCACCATCGAACGCGCCCTCACCGTCGACACCAGTGAACGTCACCTCACCGTCGACACCACCGACTACGCGCCGGGTCACCTTGTGACCGTTTCCGGCACCGCCGAACCCCACGCGTTCGTCGGCGTGGAGTTCGGTCCCCGCAACTTCTTGGACGGACGCGCGGACGCCGACGGTGACTGGAGGATCACCAGCCCGAAGGGCGTCACCGTCACGGGTGGGCTCCAGATCCGGGTCCACACGGGTTCCGGGTCGACCGCCCGCACCGTCGAGCGCACGCTCACCGACGCCACCGAGACCGACGTGCGCGTGACGTCGCCGAAGCAGTACCTGAGCGGCACACCGCTCCGTGTCGAGGGGACCGCACGCCCCGGCGCGACGGTGAGGATCTCGGCTCAGGACGCGGTGATCAACATCCCGCTGGGCGGAGCGGTCGTCGCGTCCCCGACCGGACAGTTCTCGTTCACCTCGAAGCGATCGGTGGCGTTGTCGGACGGAGACCCGAAGCTGTCCGTGACCGTGCAGCAGGACGCCGACGCAGCGACCGTGCACGAGTTCCGATCACTGCAGGAAGGCGTGGAGTACGTTCCGACGCGCCTGACCTCCGACAAGACGTTCTTCAAGGGCGAGGGCGCTCGCCTCGTCGGCACGGCGTCCCCGTACACGTCGTTGAGCGTTCGAGTGGACGACGGGGCCCAGGAGTTCGTCCGCGCCGACGCCAACGGAGCGTTCGATCACACCACGCGCAAGCTCCCCGGGGAGTCCTACCGGATCACGATCCACCAGCTGTTCGGTGACGAGGACAAGACGACCCACGAGTTCACGGCGCGGGACGGTGCGACCGAGCCCGCGCTCCGGCTCACGTCCCCCACCGAGTACACCAAGGGACAGAAGATCACCGTCACCGGCAAGAACACCCCCGGCAAGACCGTCCA
>NZ_JABXGF010000190.1:0-259 GCF_025407985.1 Curtobacterium sp. C2H10
GATGACGGGGATGCGCCGTGCAATGAACGACTCAAGACTATCCAGTCCGGGTGCCTTGCCACCCGGACCTTGCTTCAATACATCAGTACATCAGAAGCGGTGCTGCATGCCCAGCGCCATGCCGAACTGGCTGTTGGCGAAGCCAGCCTCGTCACGCGAGAGGCCGACCAGCTGGTTGTTCTTGGCCTTGGCATAGGCCGTACTCAGGTACAGGTCGGTGCGCTTGGACATCGCATACTTCAGACGCAACGAGTACATG
>NZ_JABXGF010000191.1:0-259 GCF_025407985.1 Curtobacterium sp. C2H10
AAGCAATGCAGGTGATTACCGGTAGCCGTAAAGCACCGCACCCGAAATATTTTGTTGGTGAAGGTAAGGCTGTCGAAATTGCGGAAGCCGTAAAAGCGACCGGCGCGTCGGTCGTGCTGTTCGATCATGCCCTGAGCCCAGCCCAGGAACGCAACCTGGAGCGCCTGTGCGAATGCCGGGTTATCGATCGTACAGGACTTATTTTAGATATTTTCGCCCAGCGAGCGCGCACCCACGAAGGGAAACTGCAGGTTGAGCT
>NZ_JABXGF010000192.1:0-258 GCF_025407985.1 Curtobacterium sp. C2H10
GGATCGGGCCACTCTCAGAGGGAAATCCCTTCTTCTGCTTAGTGAGGCTCGACTGACATGTACTTATCCAGACATCCGACCAGTTATCCTACCCGGTATCAGGAAATTGCCGCCAGGCTTGAGCAAGAGCTTCGTCATAACTACCGCTGCGGCGACTATCTTCCTGCGGAACAGCAGCTGGCCACCCGTTTTGAGGTCAACCGCCATACCCTGCGCCGGGCAATAGACCAGCTGGTTGAACGCGGCTGGGTTCAGCGC
>NZ_JABXGF010000193.1:0-258 GCF_025407985.1 Curtobacterium sp. C2H10
GGCCTGCTGTCAGGGCTGTTTTTATTGATTGCATTTTGGTGTCATGGCCGCCCCAGCGCAGAGCTGGGACTTCTCAGTTTTACCCCGCTGGTGGCATTAGCCGTGCTGTCGCTTATTGGCGTGGATATCGTGCTGGCGGTTATTTCATCAATTATTATTGCGATGATCATGACCTCTACCGGGCTGCCGGAAATGGGCGCGATGCTGGCGAAATCGACCGGCTCTTTTATCGCCACCGTCGGGCTAATCATTATGCTC
>NZ_JABXGF010000194.1:0-258 GCF_025407985.1 Curtobacterium sp. C2H10
GGTATTGGCACTACCATGCTGGAGGTCATATGACCGTAATGCCGCAACGCGCGCCGCTGCCGGTCGCGCCCGACGACAGCCGTAAGCAGCTGGGCGCCTTTCTGCGCGCCCGCCGCGAGAGCCTCGATCCGCAGCGTCTCGGCCTGCCGCGCGTCGGACGGCGGCGTACGCCCGGCCTGCGCCGCGAAGAGGTGGCGATGCTCGCCGACGTCGGCGTCACCTGGTACACCTGGCTGGAGCAGGGGCGGGACGTTAATC
>NZ_JABXGF010000195.1:0-258 GCF_025407985.1 Curtobacterium sp. C2H10
GTGCAAACGGCGGCAAGCCTGAAAGAGAGCTGCGAATCGTCCCGCCCGGCGGTGGTGTTTCTCAACGAAGATTGCTTTATTCATCGCGAAGATAGTAATCAGCTTATCCGACAAATCATTATGGATTATCCCGGAACGCTATTTATCATCTTTATGGCGCTGGCTAACGTTCATTTTGACCACTATCTGCTGGTGCGCAAAAATTTACTTATTAGCTCGAAGTCGCTTACGCCAAAAGACCTTGATGATATTCTGGGT
>NZ_JABXGF010000196.1:0-257 GCF_025407985.1 Curtobacterium sp. C2H10
GTTTTCACCCTTGTGGAACACGGCGGCAATATCCTGCTGCTTAAGCAGCGGATGCAGCTCCGCGCCGGCGCTATGCTGCACGCAGTGATCCGGCCAGAAGGTCTGCGCCAGCCCGTCGAGCTCACCCTGCGAGTAGGGCTCGGCCTGGTGCTGGCTGGCGAAGCTGCCGTGGTTTGCCGGATGCCAGTCCTGGCTGGCAACGACTATTTCGCCGCGCGCCAGGCTCCAGTCGATCAGCCGGTTGGCGACATCAACGG
>NZ_JABXGF010000197.1:0-257 GCF_025407985.1 Curtobacterium sp. C2H10
GGCCAAACGGCAGCGGGTTGTTCATAACCTCCCGGCGATTCAAGATAACGACGCGCAGTAGCAGCGTGGCGCAGGCGATGAGCGTCGCCATGAATACCAGCTGCGGCAGCGACTGCCAGCCGTGCCAGGCGCCGAGAGCGGCAAGAAATTTCACGTCGCCATAGCCTAACCCCTCATACCCGCGAACCCCTCGGTAAACCCAGTAGACTAAAGCAAAGGCCAGATGCCCCGCGATGGCACCCCAGACGGCATTTTCC
>NZ_JABXGF010000198.1:0-256 GCF_025407985.1 Curtobacterium sp. C2H10
GGCGTTCGCCGATGCCCTGAACCACGTGCAGGCGGCGGTGATGAAAACCTCGCCGCACATCTTACTGCGTATTGAGCCACAGGATGTGGAGGTTGTTCATGCGCGTGAAGCGGTGCGTAAAGAAGCGTTTTTATTCTTCTTTTTGCGCCGTGAACGACGGACCTACAGCGTGGAGCTGAACGTCACCGTCAACGTGACCGCCATTAATCTCGATAAAGTGGATTTCGTCACGCAAACCTGATTCTCACCATAGGGT
>NZ_JABXGF010000199.1:0-256 GCF_025407985.1 Curtobacterium sp. C2H10
CCGATAACCCGCGTGCAGTACTCTTTCACCAGCTCGACCGAGTGCAGGTTGACCATCACGCTGATGCCCTGTTCGCTAATTTCGCGCAGCACGTTCATGATGCGCTGGGTATTTTTCGGGTCGAGAGAGGCGACCGGCTCATCGGCCAGCAAAATACCGGGGTTCTGCATCAGCGCCCGGCAGATAGCCACGCGCTGCATCTGCCCGCCGGAGAGATTTTCCGCCCGCTGCAGCGCATGCGGCAGCATGTTCATCC